>CANJKQ010000074.1 GCA_947474905.1 Pseudomonadota bacterium
ATTATGGCCGTCGATCGGGCCGACATAATAAAAGCCCAGTTCCTCAAACAAGGTGCCGCCCATCGCCATGCCGCGCGCGAATTCGTCGGTTTTCTTCAGCCCCTCGGCAAGCGGGCGCGGCAGCCTTTTGGCGAGCTTCTTGGCGAGATCGCGCAGGCCGAGGAATTCGCGGCTGGAAACGATGCGCGACAGATAGGCCGACAAGCCGCCCACCGGCGGCGCGATCGACATGTCGTTATCATTGAGGATGACGACCAGCCGGTTGCCCGCCTGTTCGGCATTGTTCATCGCCTCATAGGCCATGCCCGCCGACATTGAGCCGTCGCCGATGACGGCAATCCCCTTGCCGGGCTTGTCATTGAGCTTGTTGGCAATCGCGAAGCCCAGCGCCGCCGAAATCGAGGTCGAGCTGTGCGCCGCGCCAAACGGATCATATTCGCTTTCGGCGCGCTTGGTGAAGCCCGACAGGCCACCGCCCTGGCGCAGCGTGCGGATGCGGTCGCGCCGCCCGGTAATCACCTTGTGCGGATAGCATTGATGGCCAACGTCCCACACCAGCCGATCATCGGGGGTGTTGAAGACATAATGGATGGCAACCGTCAGCTCGACCACGCCCAGGCCCGATCCCAGATGGCCGCCCGTCACGCCGACCGCCGAGATCACCTCCTGGCGCAGTTCGTCCGCGAGTTGAGGAAGCTGTTCAGGCGCCAGCTTGCGCAGATCAGACGGCAATTTCACCTGATCGAGCAGTGGCGTGACAGGGTTGGACGACATGCACAATAATCCCAAGTTCAAGCGGCGGCCCTTAGCCCATCATGACCGAAAGGGAAACAGCATGCGTTTCGCCATGCCCCGCTTTGGTATCAAGGGTGACTAAACGGCCACATCTGTTGGGGTGGTCGGCCCTGCAAAGCCCAGTGCCACCCCTGTTTATGCGGCGCGGAAAACCGCTATAGCAAATCATGCCCGCCACCCCCGCCTGGCCGCCGCAATCGACCCCGCGCCTGCTGGTGGCCGGGCCGCTACAGCCCGGATCGATCGCCATCGATGGGCCGCAGGCGCATTATTTGGTCAGCGTGATGCGGCTGAAGCCGGGCGATCCGGTGAAATTGTTCGACAATGCGACCGGCGAATGGCTGGCGACGCTGGCATCGCCGGGCAAGCGCGACGCGACGCTGACCGTGGTCGAGCAACTGCGCGTGCGCGAGGCGGTGCCTGACCTGTGGCTCTGCGCCGCGCCGCTCAAGAAAGGGCGGATCGACTGGCTGGTTGAAAAAGCCTGCGAGCTGGGGGTCGATCGCGTCGTGCCGGTCATCACCCACCGCACCGTGGTCGATCGGCTCAATCTTGATCGGCTGACTGCGCATATGGTCGAGGCGGCCGAACAATGCGGGCGCACCGCCGTGCCTGCACTTGCCGAACCGGTGAAGCTTGGCGCGCTGCTGCGGGACTGGCCCGCCGAGCGCGCGCTGTTCTTTGCCGATGAAACGGGCGGTGCCCCTGCCGCCCAGGCGATGCAGGCCGCACCCGGCCCCGCCGCGATATTGATCGGCCCCGAAGGCGGCTTTGACGAGGACGAGCGGGCCGCCATCCGCGCTGTGCCCCAGGCCCGCGCCATCAGCCTTGGCCCCCGCATCCTGCGCGCCGACACTGCCGCTGCCGCCGCAATCGCCTTGTGGATGGCGGCGGCCGGGGATTGGCGATGAGCGGCCCGTGCCGCATCATGATCGTCGGCGCGCCGGGCAGCGGCAAATCGACGCTCGCCCGCCTGCTGGGGGAGCGGCTTGGCCTGCCCGTCTATCATCTCGATCAGCTTTATCATCGCCCCGGCTGGACGCCGCCGCCGCCCGGCGAATTTGAGGCCGATGTCGCGCGCATCGCCGCCCTGCCCGCCTGGGTGATTGACGGCAATTATTCGAGCGCTGCCGAGCCACGGCTGCGCGTCGCCGACCTGTTAATCCATGTCGATGTGTCGACCCTGATCCGGCTGACTCGCATCCTGCGCCGGATCGCGACTTATGCCGGTCGCGTCCGCCCTGACAGCGCGCCGGGCTGCCCCGAACGGCTCGATTGGGAATTTCTGGTCTATGCCTGGCGGTGGCAGCGCGATGTCGGCCCGCGCGTGCGCGCGGTGATGGCGAGCTTTACCGGCCCCGTCGTCACGCTGCGCACCGCTGCTGATCGAACCAGCCTGCTCGCTGCGCTGGGCGGGGATGGTGAGGCCCCTAGCGCGCCTGGCATCGCCTCGCTACATGGCGCGGCATGAGCACGAAGACCGTAACGAATGATAAATCTGCGGTCATCGAGCACCGCAACCAGTTGCTGGCGGTCTTCGCCAAGGGCGAGAAACCTGCGGCGCGCTGGCGCATCGGCACCGAGCATGAAAAGTTCGTCTATCGGCTGAGCGATTACCGCGCGCCCGGCTATGCCGAGCCTGGCGGCATTCGCGACCTGCTGATGGGGCTCACGCGCTTTGGCTGGGAACCGGTGATGGAAGGCGGCAACGTCATCGCGCTGTCGGGCGCCGATGGCAGCGTCAGCCTGGAGCCTGCCGGGCAGCTCGAACTATCCGGTGCGCCGCTCGACAATCTCCATCAGACGTGCGCCGAGACGGGGCGGCATCTGGAACAGGTGTTGACGGTGGGGAAGGAACTCGGCCTGGGTTATCTCGGCCTTGGTCTTTGGCCTGACAAGACGCGGGCCGATCTGCCGATCATGCCCAAGGGTCGCTACGCCATCATGCTCAACCACATGCCGCGCGTGGGCAGCATGGGGCTCGACATGATGCTGCGCACATGTACCATTCAGGTTAATCTGGACTATAGTTCAGAGGCCGATATGGTTCAGAAGTTCCGCGTTGGCCTGGCGCTACAGCCGCTTGCAACCGCCTTGTTCGCCAATTCGCCGTTCCTTGAAGGAAAGCCCAACGGGTTTCTCAGCTATCGCAGCCATATCTGGTCGGATACCGATCCGGCACGCACCGGCATGCTGCCCTTCGTGTTCGAAGACGGCTTTGGCTATGAGCGCTATGCCGATTACGCGCTCAATGTGCCGATGTATTTTGTTTATCGCAACGGGCGGTACATCGACGCTGCTGGGCTCAGCTTCCGCGATTTCCTGAACGGCGAATTGTCGGTCCTGCCCGGCGAAAAGCCGACGGTCGAGGATTGGAATGATCATCTGTCGACCGCCTTCCCCGAAGTGCGGCTGAAGTCGTTCCTTGAAATGCGCGGCGCGGATGGTGGGCCGTGGAACCGTATCTGCGCCCTGCCCGCTTTCTGGGTGGGCCTGATCTACAGCCAGGCGTCGCTCGATGCGGCATGGGATGTCGTCAAGCACTGGACGATGGAAGAGCGGGAGGCGCTGCGTGCCTCGGTGCCCAGGCTGGGGCTGGATGCGCCGATCGCGGGTGGGCGGCGGCTGCGCGACATTGCCGGCGACGTGCTCGATATCGCGCACGCCGGCCTTGCCGACCGCGCCCGCACGGACGCCGGGGGCAGCAACGAAACCGGCTTTCTCGATCCGCTGCGCGACATCGTGCGCTCGGGTAAAACCCCGGCGGAATTGCTGCTGGAACGCTATCACGGCGCCTGGGGCGGCGATGTCAGCCGGATTTACGAGGAAATGCGGTTTTAGGGCCGGGCCAAACCCTCCAACGCCTGTCCTACCGCACGCCCTCAGGCTAGGCTTGCGCCCGCTCTTTCCCAGCGTCGGCACCCTGGTTCAGGGATTGGACCTGGGCGCTCGCCCCGCGCTGGTGCGCAAAAACCGCTTGGTCAGTGCGAACATTAGGGAACATTCGCGGACACCACCGCCCCCTCAGTGGCTCATTGTCCCCAGCACGGATGCCGCCAGCCACAGCGCCATCGCCAGCAGGATCGTCAGCGTGGCGACAATGCCGACCGATCGCGGCCAGGTCGGCGGGCCAGGGGGCGCGAACAGGCCGATGGCGTTGAGCAGGCGCGACGCGACAAACGCGGCCGCAAGGCCCCCGAGCAGCGCCTGATTGACGCCGCTTGCTTCCAAAAGGCCGGTGAGCGTGATGCCAATCGGCATATATTCGGCAAGGTTGCCATGGGCGCGAATGGCCGCGGTCAAGGGCTGTTGCCCCGCATCGCCAAATGCCGCGCCATAGCGCAGACGCAGCGAAATCGTTGCGGTGGCCAGCGCGACCAGCAACAGCGCGAGCGCGGCCGCCATCAAGGCGGTGATGTAAAGATGCATTGGGCGTCCTCCCTTTATGGAAAGGCAGGCTAGTGGGCGCAGCTGGTCCGGGCAACCAGCCGGTACCAATCAAACCGTCCCCCCTGCGCAAGCCGGGGTTTCGAGCTGCAAACGACCCCGGCTTTCGCTGGGGTGACCGAGGGTCTGGTCAGGCCGCTCGCGCGCTCGTCATCTGCAGAAAGGCGCGCGCCTGGCGCTGCGCCTCGGCGATTTCGCGCGCGGTCATGTCTTCGGCAATGTCGGCGCGGCATTGTTGCGCTGCCTCGCTGCCCCATACCGCCGCCAGATTGAACCATTTATGTGCCTCGATCAGGTCGATATCGACCCCGCCTGCGCCCGTCGAATAAACGATGCCCAGGTCATAACAGGCATTCAAATCACCGCGCGCCGCATCCGCAATCCGGCTTTCAATCAGGAACGTCGCGCTCTTCAGGCTGTTTGCCATCTCCGCCAACCCCTTTTTGCCCCATCTGGCACGTCGGGTTTTGGCGAATAGGGTCTCTACAAATGGTTAACGCCATTAACCCTGATTGGTAATTTCAACCGCGAGATTGTCGATCAACCGTGTCGAGCCGATCCGCGCGGCGGCGAGCAGGCGGGCAGGGCCGTCCGGGCGATCGATCGGCACCAGGCTGTCCGCATCGACCAGGGCGACATAATCGACCGTGTCAAACCCCGCCGCCAGCAAGGCGGCGACCGCATCGCCAAGCGCCTTGTCCACCGCCGCCCCCTTGGCAATGGCGCGCGCGGTTAGCCCCAGCGTGCGGGGCAGCGCGACCGCCTGTATCCGCTGCTCGGGCAGCAAATAGGCGTTGCGCGAGGAGAGCGCGAGCCCGTCATCGTCGCGCTCGGTCGGCACGCCGACAATCTCGATCGCGAAATCGAGATCGATGACGAGGCGGCGGATGACCGCGAGCTGCTGAAAATCCTTTTCGCCAAACAGCGCAATGTCGGGCCGCACCTGGTTGAACAGCTTGGCCACCACCGTGGCGACGCCATCGAAATGGCCGGGCCGGGCCGCGCCGTCGAGCCCATCGGAAACCCCTGAAACCGAAATATTGGTCGCGAATCCCGCCGGATACATTTCTTCGACGCCAGGCATCCACAACAGGTCGCAGCCCGCTTCGCTCAACATCTGGCTGTCGCTCGCCTCGCGACGCGGATAGCGATCCAGATCCTCGCCTGCGCCGAATTGCTTGGGATTGACAAAGATGGAGGCGATGACGCGATCAGCGCGTTTGCGCGCCTCGGTCACCAGCGCGATATGACCGGCGTGGAGCGCACCCATCGTCGGCACCAGCGCGATCCGCTGGCTGGTCCGCCGGAAACCGGCAATCGCCTCGCGCAAAGGGGCCAGCTGACGGATGGTTTGCACGGATTAAGGCCCTTCGGTAAGGACGGCGCGATACACGCCGGGGGCGCCTTTTAATGGGCGCGGTCGCCGGGGATCAACTAGGGATAGAATCGGGTTGTCGCAGCCGCCGCACAAGACGCACGCCATTGTCTTCGCCAATGAAAAGGGCGGCACGGGCAAGTCGACGACCGCCGTTCACGTCGCGATCGCTCTGGCGGCGCGCGGCGCGCGGGTAAGCGCGTTCGACCTTGATCATCGCCAGCGCACAATGGGCCGCTATTTCGACAATCGCGAAGCAACGATCAAGCGCACCGGCCATGATCTGCCGATGCCCCGCCATGACACCCATGACGGCGACAGTCTGGCGCGCTTTACCGATCAGCTAGAGGCACTGAGCCAGGATGCCGATTTCCTGGTGATCGACACG
>CANJKQ010000075.1 GCA_947474905.1 Pseudomonadota bacterium
CGTGATAGGTCAGGATCGAGGCGAGCGTCGCCTTGTTTTCGGGCTTCAGCAGCGTCTCAACGGTGCCGGCGGGCAGCTTGGCGAAGGCGTCGTTGGTCGGCGCAAACACGGTGAACGGGCCGGGGCCAGACAGGGTGTCAACCAGGTCGGCCGCCTTCACCGCCGTGACGAGCGTGGTGTGATCCTTTGAATTGACCGCATTTTCGATGATGTTCTTGGTCGGGTACATCGCGGCACCGCCGACCATCGGATCCTTCATGGCGTGGGTGGATGCAAACGCGGCGCCGCCAACGGCGAGCGACAGCGCGATCATGACGGGAGCGAGGGGGGATTTCATTGAAGCTAGCCTCCTGAAGGCACCTCTCATCGGGTGCGGCGGAAGCTACGGGGCGGGGGATGCGGCGGATGCAGGCACCCCGAAAATTATTGGCTGGAAAGGCCTTCCTCGCTTCCGCTCGTGTCGAGCGCAGTCGAGACACGCTTGTCTGCCCTCTGCGAGGCCTCCCGTCCCTCGACTTCGGCCCTGTGGGCCGAAGCCTGTCCTGAGCGGCTGGCCTGCCAGCCAGCCGAAGGGCTCGGGACGAGCGGAAATTTTCGATTCGGCACGAACGCCTAAATTGGAAAGGCCTTAGGCCGATATCAGCGCGCCCGCCGCGACGGCCGGGCCCTTGGGCGTGCCGTCGGGCGATCCGCCAAGTTGCTCGCGTGTCACCACCAGCTTCGATCCGGGCACGAAGCGCGCCGCTTGCTGGCGGTCGATCGCCACCGTCCGGGCGTGGCCGGGGGGCAGCACGCCCAGCGAATGCGGCACGCCATCGGCGGCGATGATCCACAGCTCGGCGCTATGGGCCGGATCGGTCAGGATGGCGGCGGCGAGATGCAACTGGCCCTTACCCGCGTCGTAAGCGGCAGCGATCGGCGCGGCCTTGTCCTCGGGCGCAATCGCCGCGACGAGCACCGGCGCGGCGGGCGCGATCACCCGCGGTGGCACCGGGCGGAGCAGGACGACGCCGATCAGCGCCGCTGCCACCAGCGACGACAACCCCGCGACGCCTTGCCACAGCCGCACCCGGCGATTGTCATTGGCCGGTATCGGCGCCGGGGTCGCCGCCGGCGCCGCGATCGCCGCTTGAAGCCGCGCCAGTCCGCCCGCCGGTGGTTCGACCGGGGCGACATCCAGCGCGAGCGTCGCAAAATGTGCGCGCCACCGCTCGACCGCGCGGGCGAAATCGGGGTCGATCAGCACGCGCCGCATGGCCTGGGCACGGTCCTCGCCCTCGAGCAGCCCCAGCGCCAGTTCGGCGGCGAGCATCTCGGCCTCGTCGGCGGGCGTCATCGGCTCATCCGTCACGGTCGAGGCACTCCTTCAACCGGATGAGACCGCGGCGAACCCAGCTTTTCATCGTGCCGAGCGGGACGCCCAGGCGCTCGGCGAGCTCGGCATAGGTTACGCCATCGAAAAACGCGGTGCGGATCGCCGAGCGGGCATGGTCGTCCAGCGCATCAAGGCAGAGATGCAGCCGCCGGTCACCTTCGGCTGCCAGCATCAGGTCGCTGGCGAGGGGGCGCGCATCGGCGATCGGCGCCGCGTCCTCAATGGGCGCGGCCCGCCGGGTGCCCTGGGCGCGGACCCAGTCGATCGCCCGGTTGCGCGCGATCGTCGCCAGCCAGGTGATCGGGCTCGCCCGTCCCGGCTCAAACGCGCCCGCGCGGCGCCAGATCGTCAGGTAAACCTCGTGCAAAACATCCTCGGCTGCTTGGGCCTCGCCACAGATACGCAGGCACACGCCAAAAAGCTTCGCCGAGGTGAGGCGATACAGCTCGGCAAAGGCGGCGCGGTCGTCCTGCCCGGTCAGCACCATCAACTCAACCAGCCGCGCGCGCGCGGCGTCGGCATTGTCGGGAATGGCGGGGGCGGCGGCCATGGCGCGCGGCTTAACCTGCTTGGCCGCGATGGACAATCGGGGCAATGGGTCCAGTGATAAGATGCGCCATGCCCGATATCCCAGGGTGGCCTTCCCCGTCCCGATCGATTAAGGCCGCTCGCATTCGCCCGCTTTGTTTGGAGAGCCGCGCCGCTCATGCGCCTTGTTATCGCGTCCGATCATGCCGCCTATGACCTGAAGGCCGCGCTGGTGCCGTGGTTGAAGGATCAGGGCCATGACGTGACTGACCTTGGCCCGTTCAATGCCGATCGCGTCGATTATCCCGATTATGGCTATAGGCTCGCTGCCGCCCTTGCCGATGGCGCCGCCGATTTCGGCGTGGCGCTGTGCGGATCGGGGATCGGCATTTCGATCGCGGTCAACCGCAATCCCGCCTGCCGCTGCGCCTTGGTGTCCGAGCCGCTGTCCGCCGCGCTTGCCCGCCAGCATAATGACGCCAATGTCATCGCGCTCGGTGCGCGCCTGATCGGCGAGGAAATGGCGCGCGCGTGCATCACTACGTTTCTCGCCGCTACCTTCGAGGGTGGCCGCCACAGCAACCGCGTCGCCAAGCTCGGCGCGCCCGATTTCGCAAAGGACCCGGCATGAGCACCCAAGCGCACGACATCGCCGACAGCGGCTTCTTCACCGCCACCCTGGCCGAGTCCGACCCTGATATCGCCGCCGCGATCGGCCACGAACTGAAGCGCCAGCAGGACAAGATCGAGCTGATCGCGAGCGAGAATATCGCGAGCCGCGCGGTGCTCGAAGCCGCCGGATCGGTGTTCACCAACAAATATGCCGAAGGCTATCCGGGCAAGCGCTATTATGGCGGCTGCGAATATGCCGATGTCGTCGAGACGCTGGCGATCGAGCGCGCCAAGCAATTGTTCGGCTGCAATTTCGCCAACGTCCAGCCCAATTCGGGCAGCCAGATGAACCAGGCGGTGTTCCTGGCGCTGCTCAACCCCGGCGACAGCTTCATGGGGCTCGACCTCAATTCCGGCGGCCACCTGACGCACGGATCGCCCGTCAATATGAGCGGCAAGTGGTTCAACGTCATTCCCTATGGCGTGCGCCGCGACGATCACCTGATCGACATGGACGAAGTGGCGCGGCTGGCGCGTGAGCATAAGCCCAGGCTGATCATCGCGGGCGGCACCGCCTATTCGCGGGTATGGGATTGGGCGGCGTTCCGCGCGATTGCCGACGAAGTGGGTGCTTATCTGCTCGTCGACATGTCGCATATCTCGGGCCTGGTTGCGGGCGGCGCGCATCCCTCGCCGATTCCCCATGCCCATGTCGTGACGACGACGACGCACAAGTCGCTGCGCGGCCCGCGCTCGGGCATCATCCTCACCAATGAAGAGGAACTGGCGAAGAAGCTCAATTCGGCGATCTTCCCGGGGCTGCAGGGCGGGCCGCTGATGCACATCGTCGCGGCCAAGGCGGTCGCTTTTCGCGAGGCGCTGCGGCCCGAATTCAAGCTCTACGCGCACCGTATCGTCGAAAATGCCCGCGCGCTGGCGGATAGTTTGAAGGAAGCGGGGCTCGGCATCGTCTCGGGCGGCACCGACAATCACCTGATGCTGGTGGACCTCACACCCAAGGACGTGACCGGCAAGGCGGCGGAAAAGGGCCTCGATCGTGCTTGGCTGACGTGCAACAAGAACGGCATCCCCTTCGATACGCGCTCACCGTTCGTGACCTCGGGCATCCGCCTTGGCACCCCTGCCGGCACGACGCGTGGCTTTGGCCCCGCCGAATTCCGCGCCATCGGCGGCCTCATCGCCGAAGTCGTCGATGGCCTGGCTCGCAATGGTGATGCCGGCGATGGCCAGATCGAACAGCGCGTGCGCGATCGTGTGGCGGATTTGACCGCCCGCTTTCCCATTTACCCGGACATGTAATGCGTTGCCCCTTTTGCGGCCATGAAGACAGCCAGGTAAAGGATTCGCGCCCCACCGATGACGGCGCGGCGATCCGTCGCCGTCGTCAGTGCGAAGCGTGCGGCGCGCGATTTACCACTTTTGAGCGCATTCAGTTGCGCGAGCTGATCGTGCTCAAATCAGAAGACAAGCGCGAGCCGTTCGATCGCGACAAATTGATGCGTTCGGTGCTGATCGCCTGCAGCAAACGGCCAATTGACGGCGTGCGGATCGAGCGGCTGGTTTCGGGCATCCAGCGCCAATTGGAAACTTCGGGCGAAACCGAAGTGCCCGCCAAACAAATTGGCGAAATGGTGATGGAGGGGCTGAAAGCGCTCGATTCAGTAGCGTATATTCGTTTCGCCAGCGTCTATAAGGATTTTCGTGAAGCCCGCGATTTCGAGGAATTTGCGGGCAACGTGGCCGAAGTTGGCAAGGGGTGACCAATGCGGGTGCGGTTCGAATATATCGGCGTCCTTGCGACGCTGGCGGCGTTGGCGTGCGGCTATTTCGTCATGGTCGACAATCTGCACGGATTTCGCCAGCCTGAAGCCTTTGCGACATTACTGTCCGCCGTCTTTTCCATGATTTCAACGTCATGGCTGGTGGTGACGGTGTTTCGCCAGGGATATGAATTGCAGTTGCAGCGTGACGAATTGCGGCTGCAGCGTGGCGAGGCGACCTTGCAGCGCCGCGAGCTTGAGCTGCAGCGTGCCGAGGCGACGCGGCTGGCGAACGAAGCCGATCGACAGAACAGCATCCTGTCGTCACAAGCCAATCTAGCCTATAAATCGATCCTCATCCCGCAAGTACGTTCGCTGTTTGAAGGCGAACAAACCGCGTTCAATGTCGATTACAACCGCTTTCGTCAGCAAATGGCCGATGCGCTTTCGCAAAAATATAAAGTGCCCGTCAGCCTGCGTGACTTTGCGACCAATCCCGGTGAACAGACCGTGATTGCCCGTGTTTACAAAACCAGATTGGCAGGCGACATCATGAACGAGCATGATCGTTCGGTTGAACTGCCTTATTCGGCCTTTGGCTTCAACCTTGGCAATTACCGTTATCGCGTGATCGTCGCCATGGCGCGGGAAGCGCACGAAAAGGGCGAGCTGGAGTGGTTTCGCACCCAATTGCCCTTTGTGGTCGGCACGGTGGGCGAGCTCAATTCCAAGCGGATTGCCGTGTTGCTGAACGCCGCGGCGGCATCGGTCAGTTGAGCGACCTCGCGCCCGCCATCGTCCTGGTCCGCCCGCAGCTTGGCGAGAATATCGGCAAGGCGGCACGCGCCATGCTCAATTTCGGGCTGATCGATTTGCGGCTGGTCGATCCGCGCGATGGCTGGCCCAATCCGGCGGCGGGGCCGGCGGCATCGGGCGCGGATGTGGTGCTGGAACGGGCACGCATATTTGGCAGCGTGGCCGATGCAGTGGCCGATTGCGGCCATGTCTATGCGACGACGGTCAGAAAGCGGGGCGTCACCAAGCCTGTCGAGACGCCCGAAGTCGCAGCCCGGACGATCGTTACCATGCCCTATCGCTCGGCAATCCTGTTCGGGCCGGAACGGGCCGGGCTTGAAACCGACGATGTCGCGCTGGCGCGCACCATCATCACGGTGCCGATCAACCCCGAATTCGGCAGCCTCAACCTCGCGCAGGCGGTGATTCTGGTCGCCTATGAATGGTCGAAGCACCAGGTGCTGGCGCAGCCGACTGAAACCGACTTGCCCGAACCCGCATCGCAGGATGAGCTGGAGGGGCTGATCGGCCATCTCGACGCGTTGCTGGAACCAAGCGGCTATTATTTCCCGCCCGATCGCGTGCCCGCCACCAGGCGCACGCTGCGCACCTTGCTCACCAAGCCCGGCTGGTCGAGCATGGAAATCCGCACGCTGCGCGGCGTGCTGTCGGCGCTGGAAGGGGCCAAGGCGCGGCGCCATCGGTAAACCGGCAAAGCGGCGCCAAAAAATCACGTCCGCCGTCTTTCGGGCCGCCAGGCAATCGGTTAGGTGGCGCCGATCTTAGGAGAATCGCTTACATGATCTTGCTGGCTTCGTTGTTCCTCGCCATCGCGCCGCTTCAGACTGCCCCGGCCGTCGCGCCGACCGATCCCGCTGCCCCGGAACATCCGGTGAAGC
>CANJKQ010000076.1 GCA_947474905.1 Pseudomonadota bacterium
CGTCTATCCCCTTGTCGGTGAGCCATTGATGCCACTCATCGACCTCCTGCCGCGTCTCCGCCTGCAAAGCGATATGATCGAATATGTCATAGGCGGGGTGGGACACGGCAGGACGTGGCGGAAGACCAGGGGCCTCGAAGAAGGCGATCGTCGAGCCATCCTTCATCCGGAAGAAAATGTGAAAATAGGGGAAGGCGTCGCCGGTCGAGGGAATCGTGTCATCGATGACGGTGCTGGCCAGCTCCATGCCCATGACGTTCATGTAGAAGTCGGCGGTCGCCTCAACGTCATGGGTCACCCAGGCCGCATGGTTAAGCATGAGCGGAGTGAGCCGTGCCATTGAATCCGCAACCGCCGTGTCGGCAGTCATAACCATGGGAAATCCTCTCTGAATGGGAATGACTCCTTGGTACCAAAACGCCCCATGACCCGCTGTCCCCAATTTGCGGGACTAACACGCGAGCCTACCGCGGAGAGCGATCGCGGGTATCGGTTCGCCTATGCTGTTCCGCCGCCTCCACGCTTCAATCTGTTCCCAGTGGTGCAGCGTTTCGCCAATCTCATCTCGCCCCTCCAGAAGCGCCGCCTTACGGCCGGCGTCGATATCGAAGGTGAAGACATGGCCCAACGCGCACTCTATCCGCTGGAGAACCAGGTCGATCTTCACGAGGGCGGTGGCCGAGCTACCGACCAGAACCAGAAGGAGATCATGGTCCTCGGGATCAAGGACGATCGGCAGAATACCGTTCTTGAAGCAGTTATTGTAGAAGATGTCTGCGAAGCTCTTCGCGATGATCGCGCTGATGCCGAAATCGATCAGTGCCCATGGCGCATGCTCCCGACTTGAGCCGCAGCCAAAATTGTGGCCCGCGACCAAGATGCCCGCCTTTCGCCAAGGTTCCTGATTGAGAATGAATGCCGGATTCTCGGTTCCATCATCGCGATACCGCATCCTAGCAAAAAGCGCGCCTCCAAGACCGGCCCGGCTGACCGTCTTGAGAAATTCGCCCGGCAAAATCTTGTCGGTATCGATGTTATCGAGCGGCAGGGGCGCGGCGATTGCCTCCAGATCGATGAATTTCCGCATCACGAATAGGTCCTGACATCGACAATCGCGCCGGCGACCGCCGCCGCTGCTGCCATGGCCGGCGACATAAGATGAGTCCTACCGCCAGGCCCCTGACGTCCCTCGAAATTGCGATTGGACGTCGAGGCGCAGCGCTGTCCGGGCGACAAGCGGTCCGGGTTCATGCCCAGACACATCGAACAGCCCGCTTCCCGCCATTCAAATCCGGCATTACGGACTATGTCGGCAAGACCTTCCTCCTCGGCTTGACGCTTCACACTGCCTGAACCGGGCACAACCAGCGCGCGTACACCGTCAGCAACATGACGACCGGCAGCAATCGCCGCGGCACTCCGCAGATCCTCGATCCGCCCGTTCGTACAACTGCCGATGAAGACGACATCGATCGGCAAACCCATGATCGCCTGCCCTTGCCGCAGGCCCATATAATCGAGCATGGCACGCGCCTGATCCTGACGGTGGGGAGGCAGGGCCTCAATGAGGGGTATCGTTTGGTCGACGCGGATCACGGCTTCCGGGGTGGTTCCCCATGTCACCATGGGGACGACTTCCCTGGCATCCACGAGAATCTCCCGATCGAATTTCGCCTCAGGATCAGAATAAAGGGTGCGCCAGCGCTCGCTCGCTCGCTCGTAAGCCGCGCCTGCCGTAACACCGGGTCTGTCTTTCAGAAATGCAAAAGTCTTGCTATCGGGGGCGATCAGACCCGCCCGCGCGCCGGCCTCGATCGACATGTTGCAGACCGTCATCCGCCCCGCCATGTCGAGATCCGTAATAGCCTGACCGGCATATTCGATGACATGACCGTTTCCGCCGGCGGTCCCGAGCTTCCCAATGATATGAAGGACCAGATCCTTCGCCGTTACACCGGTCGGAAGAATATTCTCGACCTGCACGCGTAGCGTGCGCGCCGGCTTTTGACGCAGCGTCTGGGTCGCAAGGACATGCTCTACTTCCGAGGTGCCGATGCCGAAGGCCAGGGCACCAAAGGCGCCATGGGTTGACGTGTGACTGTCCCCGCAGACGATCGTCATTCCGGGAAGCGTAAGCCCAAGTTCCGGACCGATGACATGCACGATGCCCTGCGCTTCGCTGCGCAAGGGGACATAGGGAACGCCGAATTCGACCACGTTATGTTCGAGGGTTTCGACCTGAATTCTGCTGTCCGGATCGCTGATCGGCCGATCACGATCTTCGGTCGGCACATTATGATCCGCGACCGCGATCGTCAGCTCGGGGTGCGGCAGCTGTCTGCCCGCGAGGCGCAACCCTTCGAACGCCTGCGGACTGGTGACCTCATTCACCAGATGACGGTCGATCTGAAGAAGCCATGACCCATCATCGAGCTCGAGGATAGCGTGAGCATCCCAGATCTTTTCGAACAGCGTGCGTGGCTTGGTCATCATGCCGTCTCCACCCGGCGCGCCTGTGCGTTCAATGCGTCCCGGACCCGACCTCCCACACAGGCGCCAGGCAGCGTCGCGGCGCTGCCCGCGGCCTCCAGCAGCTTGGGGAGATCGATCCCCGTCGCGACGCCCATTGTGCCGAAGGTCCAGACCAAGTCTTCGGTCGCGACATTCCCGGTGGCTCCCGGGGCGAAAGGACAACCGCCAAGCCCGCCAATGGATGAATCGATCACGGCCACACCGGCATTGAAGGCGGCCAGCGCGTTGGCGACGCCCAACCCATAGGTGTCATGACCATGAAAAGCCCATTGGCGGATTTGCGGGAAGAGTCGCCTTGCGCCCTGGAACAAATCGCCCACCTTGTCGGGCGTCACGCGCCCAGTGGTATCGCACAGGCAGAATTCGGCCTCCGCTGAAACCGCCGCGAGAGACCCGATAAGATCCAAGGTCGCTACCGGATCGACGGGCCCATCGAATGGACAATCGAAGGAGGTGGCGAGGTTGAGACGAATTCGCGTGCCCTCGGGAAGCAGTGCGACGATGGCTCGGAAATCCTCGACCGACTCTTGTGGCGTCCGCAGCACGTTGCTCTGATTATGCTTGGGGGAAACAGAAAGGACGAAGGCAAGATGCCGTGCGTCTGCCGCGAGCGCGCGCTCTGCCTGGCGCTGGCTCGGAACGAGGACCTGTACGTCCAGGCCCGGCTTTGTCGCGCAATAGGCCAGTAATTCCGGTGCATCCGCCATTTGCGGAACAGCCCGCGGGCTGACAAATGCCGTTGCTTCCATCCGCCGGATACCGGCATCGTAAAGCTTATCGATCAAGTCTGCCTTCTGCTCGGTCGGAATGAACTGGTCGATCGGCTGGAAACCATCCCTGGGCCCGACCTCTACGACCGATACAGACGCGGCGCTCATTTCAACACTCCAGCACGCTCGAGTTCGAGAAGGCGCAGCTCGTCATAGCCGAGCAATTCCCTTGCGACCGAACGGCTATCAGCGCCGATGTCCGGTCCGGTGTTGCGCACCTGCCCGGCACCGTCAGGGAAATGCGGCACGATACCCGGATGAAGGACGGTACCGAGCAGGGGATCGTCCACTTCGCGTACCATGCCGCGCGCACGATATTGAGGATCCGCCGCAATATCCTCGGCCGTGTACACCTTTGACGCGGGGATATCGGCATCGGCAAGCAACTTCGAGAGCGCTTCCGCAGGATGACGACGGCTCCACTGCTCGATCAACGCATCAAGCTCGCGCGCGTTTTGCACGCGGTGGGCGTTCCCTTGGAAGCGCGGATCGTCAAGCAGGTCGCTTCGGTCCATGAGACCAAGCAATTTGGCGAAAAGCGGCTCGGAGTTGGCAGCTATAAGAATCCACTGCCCATCGGCGGTCGGATAGGCGTTGGACGGGGCAGCAGTGGCGATCGCGCCTCCTGTCGGCTGTTTGACTTTGCCAAGCGCCCCGAACTCCGGAAGCATGCCTTCCATCAGGCTGAGCACGCTCTCTGTCAGCGCGACGTCCACAGTCTGGAAGCGCAAGTCGGACCCAAATCTCTCCCGGCGCCAAAGGGCCGAGACGATGCCGAAGGCGGCGTATAGCCCCGCCAGCGAATCTCCGACGCTGACACCTACCCGGACGGGAGGAAGGTCGTAGGTCCCCGGCGGATGGTTGGTCAGATGTCGAATGCCCCCAATCGCTTCACCGATGACACCAAAGGCGGCTTGATTACGTCCCGGCCCACTTTGGCCATAGCCTGAGACATGGGCGACGATCAGGTCCGGCCGTCGCTGCCGCAGCACTTCTGGCGCCAGTCCCATCTTGGCGAGCTGGCCAGGACGAAAATTCTCCACCACCACGTCGCAATGCTCGACGAGGTCGAGCAGGACATCCCGGCCCGCCTTCGCCTTGAGGTCGAGCGCGACGCTGCGCTTGTTGCGCCCATGGACCGACCACCATAAGGATCGTCCATCCACCTGAGCGCCCCATTGCCGCACGGGATCGCCTTGAGGTGGCTCGATCTTGATGATCTCGGCGCCCAGATCCCCAAGCAAGCGCGTACAGAAAGGCGCGGCTACGAAATGTCCGATTTCCAGCACTCGGATGCCTGACAGCACGCCACCCGCGCCCTCCTGCTCATAACTCATGCGTCCACCGCGTCTTTCGCTGCGCTGCTCAACTGCTTGTAGTTGCCAACCCGCGCCGGATCGACGTTGAGTGGCCGCCGATAAGAGGGGTCGAGTTCGTTGCGGCTAGGCTGCGGGGCAGTTTCAGCCACCTTGAACTCGAATGGTTGCAGGCAATCATAATTCGGACCGCCCTCCGCCGTTTTCGAGCCTTCGATCGTGTTGATAGAGGGCGCAACCCAGTCAACGATATATTCGCGGGCAACGATGCCCCATTTGCCATCCCGCTTTTCCATCCGATCAATGTAACGACCGCCAATGGCGCTGAACGGGGCGCCAGTCTTGTTCATTCCGGAATAGGACAGGTAGGTCTCGCAATGAGCGACGTCGCCGTCGATCCAGGCGAGGTGATTACCGATCATATGCTGGGTCGCACTATGGTTTTCCGAATGCATCTTGCTGACCCAGGTCCAGAACTCGTCCGGCGATCCCACAAACATACTGTGATCGTCGATCGCATCCCCATGATAGGCGGACAGCACCATCTCTTTGTCGAGGCGGTCGACGCCTCGGCAGTAGCGGTTCACGACATCGAGGATCTCCTGCCGATCCATGAGATAGGTCAGCTTCTCCTGCATCTCTTCAAGCGTCATCATTGGCTACTTCTCCGGTTCCAGTCTGCCGCACGTTCGATGCGATCGAGCAGACGGTGCGTTTGGACGGCGTCGGCAAAGGTGGGAGCGGTTGAGGAGCCCGTGGTGAGATCCTCGTGGGCTGCGCGGTAGGCATGCGCGACCGCATCGGAATATCCCGACGGGTCGGTCCCAACGAGGCGGAATTCTGCCGGGACGGACAGGGGGCCGAGAGGCTCGACGCCCCGGCGCCCCTGTATTCGCACATGGCCATATTGAAGGTGCCCGGTGTCGCCTTCTACGATCAGATCACCTTCACGACCGTTGATCTCCCAACGGAAACCGCATGTTGGCGCATCTCCTCCACGATACTGAAGCGCGACGACCGCGCCACCATCGAGGGTACCGCCGACGACAACCTGATCCGGAGCGGTCGCCTCGAAGGTACCGTCGCCATCAATGAGTTCGACCGAGCGATGGCCCGTCGCCAAACTCGCATGCAGACGGGAGAAGTCTCCGAGAACCCAGGTAAACACATCGATCATATGACCGAAGGGGATGCTCAGCATCGTGGCGCCCGTGGTATCGTCGAGCACATAAGCCATGTTGGCCATGCTGGCACCGCCCCAAGGGAAGCCGCCCGAGCCGATGACATTGGACGAAATCACCTCGCCGACATAGCCTTGCCGGATCAGATCGCGCAGATATCGAA
>CANJKQ010000077.1 GCA_947474905.1 Pseudomonadota bacterium
CGCCCGCCGAGAAGGAGCGCGGCGGCCGTCGCCGCACCGTCGCCAGCGCCAATCCCGTTGATGACCCGTTATTTGAGGCGCTGCGGGCCAAGCGTCGCGAACTGGCGCAGGCGGCGGGCGTGCCGCCCTATGTGATTTTCCACGACGCGGTGTTGCGCGAGATGGCAGCGCTCCGCCCCACCAGCCGGGCAGCGATGGCGGCGATCACCGGCGTGGGCGAACGCAAGCTTGATGCCTATGGTGACGCGTTTCTCGCGGTGGTGCGCGATAGTGAGTGACTTGCACCGGCCTGCTTGAACGGTGAAATAGGGTGATCCTCCCCGTTCACGGGAAGGATTTGGAGATGCGAATAGTGGACGTGCGCAAACTCGACGACAGCATTTCGGTCGCGCCGCAGATCGGCCCTGCCGACGTTACAGCGCTGGCCGCGATGGGCTTCACCGCGATCATCAATAACCGCCCCGATGGCGAGGAAATGGGCCAGCCCGACGGCGCCGCGATCGAGGCGGTCGCGACCACGCTTGGCGTTGATTATGTCGCCATTCCCGTCACCCATGCGGGCTTTTCGCACCCCCAGCTCGATGCCTTCGCCGCCGCGATGGCCGCCGCCCAGGGCCCGGTGCTCGCTTATTGCCGATCGGGCACGCGCAGCTGCAATCTCTGGGCGCTGGCCATGGCCAAGCAGGGCGCCGATCCCGAGGCGTTGACCGCCAAGGCCGCAGCGGCGGGTTATGACCTGTCGGGCATTCGCCTGATGCTTGACCAATTAAGCGCGGGCGCGCGGGGATAAGCCGGTCATGAGCATGGCGCAGATCGTTATTTCGGTGCTCGGCGTGTTTGGTCTTGCGCTCGTCGCGCGACTGCTCAAGCTGGGCGAAAGCAAGATCACTGGCCCGGACGATGCGGCGCGGCGCGCGGAAGAGCTGCTGGCGGGCTTTGTCGCGCGCCGGGCGATCGTCAGCCGGGATGGCGGTGCGGCGCTGGTGGCAGGCAACGGCACCGTCGCCGTGCTGAAGCGCCACGGCGCGCGCGTCGCCGCCCGCCGGTTGGTGCCG
Organism: Pseudomonadota bacterium; assembly: GCA_947474905.1. Next base: position 1,056 of record CANJKQ010000077.1, read on the forward strand.
CCCTTGCGGATGACCGACGTGCCTGAGGGCATTCGCATCGATACCGGTGAGCGGTTGTTCGGCGCGGTTACGCTCGTCGGCATTTATCCCGATGATGCACGCGCGCTGGAAGCGCCATTGACACTGGTGTAAGCATCATCGCCGTGACGCCGCCCCATCTGCCCGATCCCGTTCAATATGCCGTCCCGGCGTTCATTCTGCTGGTGCTGGCGGAAATGATGGTCGCGTGGCGGCGCAACCGCGATCGTTATGAGCCGCGCGATACGCTCACCTCGCTCAGCCTCGGCTTTGGCAGCACGGTGGCCGGGGTGATTACAGGCGGCATGGTCTATGCCTTGATGGCGTGGCTGTACCAGTTCCGGCTCTTCACCATCGGGTGGGCCTGGTATTGGTTTCTGGCCTGTTTCGTCCTTGACGACCTGGCCTATTACGCTTTCCATCGCAGCGCGCACCGCGTCCGCTGGTTCTGGGCGAGCCATGTCATCCACCATTCGAGCCAGCATTATAATCTGTCCACCGCGCTCCGGCAGACCTGGACGGGGGTGATCTCGGCGACGTTCCTGTTCCGCTGGCCGCTGGTGCTGCTGGGGTTTCACCCGGCGATGATCGTGTTCGTCGGCGGCATCAACCTCATCTACCAATTCTGGATCCATACCGAGGTCATTGACCGGATGCCGCGCTGGTTTGAAGCGATCATGAACACGCCGTCGCACCACCGCGTCCACCACGCGATCAACCCGCGCTATCTCGACAGCAATTATGCCGGCGTGTTCATCATCTGGGACCGGCTGTTCGGCAGCTTCGTGGCCGAACGCACCGATGACCCGCCGGTCTATGGCATCGTCAAACAATTGGGCAGCTTCAACCTCCTCTGGGCAGCGACGCATGAATGGGTCGGCATCGTGCGCGACCTTTGGGCAGCGCCGGGCTGGCGTGCCAAACTAGGCTATGCGCTGCGGCCGCCCGGCTGGAGCCATGACGGCAGCCGCGATACATCCGAGACAATCAAAATGCGCTGGGCAGCGACTCGCGCCGAACGGGAGCAGGGTGAATGGAAGAGGCCGATATCGTCGTCATCGGGGGCGGATCAGGCGGCAGCGCCGTCGCCGGCCGGTTAAGCGAGGACGGCCGATACAGCGTCGCGGTGCTCGAGGCGGGCGGCCGCAACACCGGCTATCGCACGATCATCCCGGGCTTTCTCGCGTTCCAGACGCCCAAGACCAATTGGCAGTTTGAAACCGTGCCCCAGGCCGGGCTGAACGGCCGGCGCGGCTATCAACCGCGTGGCAAGGGGCTGGGCGGCTCATCGGCCATCAACGCCATGCTTTATGTGCGCGGCAATCGCTGGGACTATGATAACTGGGCGAAAATGGGCTGCCCGGGCTGGTCCTATGACGAGGTGCTGCCCTATTTCAAACGCGCCGAGCATAATGTGCGGGGCGGTGACGCCTATCATGGTGATGACGGCCCGCTTTGGGTCTCAGACCAGATGACGCCCAATCCCGGCGCGCTCGACTTCATTGAAGCAGGAGCGAGCCTGCAAATCCCGCGCAATGACGATTTCAACGGCGAGCGGCAGGAGGGCATCGGCCTCTACCAGGTCACCCAGAAGCGCGGCGAGCGCTGGAGCGCGGCGCGCGCCTATCTTGAGCCCAATCGCTATCGCGACACGCTCAACATCCTGACCGGTGTCACGGTCGAGCGGGTGCTGATGGATGCGGGCCGCGCCTGGGGCGTTGCCTATCTGCAAGGCGGCCAGCAGAAGCAGATCAGGGCGCGGCGCGCGGTGGTGCTGGCGGGCGGCGTGTTTGGCACGGCGCAAGTGCTGATGCTGTCGGGCATCGGGCCGGGCGACCATCTGCGCGAAATGGGGCTGCCCGTGGTGGTCAATCGCCCGGCGGTGGGCGGCAATCTGCAGGACCATCTCGACTATGTCGCGTCCTATGAGACCAAGGATCGCACCTTCCTTGGCCAGACGCTGATCGGCACGCTCAAAACGGGGGCCGAGCTGCTCCGCTGGTTCCGCACCCGCGAAGGCGCCTGGGCGACGCCCTATGCCGAAAGCGGCGCCTTTCTGAAGGTCGATCCCGACAGCCCGTGCCCCGATGTGCAGCTCCACTTCGTCATCGCGCCGCTGGAGGACCATGGCCGCACCGCGGTGAAGGCGCATGGTTTTTCCGGCCATGTCTGCGTGCTGCGCCCGGAAAGCACCGGCACGGTGCGGCTGGGGTCGATCGACGCGCGCGACACGCCGCTGATCGATCCCAACTTCCTGTCGGACCGGCGCGACGTCGACCTGATGATCAAGGGCATCAAGGCGATGTACCGCATCCTGGAAACGCCGCCGATGACCAAATATCAGGGCAAGGACCGTTACCCGATCAACCTTGACGATGATGCCGATATCGAACGGCTGATCCGGGCGCGGTCGGACACGATCTATCACCCCGTCGGCACCGCCCGCATGGGTTCGGACGACGAGGCGGTGTGCGATCCCAAATTGCGCGTGCGCGGGGTGGACGGGCTCTACATCGCCGATGCCTCGATCATGCCCAAGCTGGTCAGCGGCAACACCAATGCGCCCTCAATCATGATCGGCGAACGCGCAGCGGATTTCATCAAGGCGGACCTGGCGGCTTAACGGTACGCAGCCCGGCTTCTCTCAACCGTCATTGCGAGGAGCGTCGCGACGAAGCAATCCATGTCACTCGAAAGGAGTTGGATTGCTTCGCTTCGCTCGCAATGACGGATCGAGCAGCAACCAGCCCGTCATGCCAGCGAAAGCTGGCATCGTTTGTTAGAGAAGGAAGCGCCCGTGGCTCGCGACCCCGGCTTTTGCCGGGGTTGATTGGCGACCCCGCGCCCCACGCGGGTCACGCCAATAAAAAAAGGCCGGTGACTTTCGCCACCGGCCAGTGCGTCCGCAGGAGGAACGCCTTGAGGGGCGGGCAGCGCGCCCGCCCCAATTCGGTCAATAATGATAGGCGCGCTCGCCATGCTCGGCGATGTCGAGGCCTTCAAGCTCAACATCCTTGCTGACGCGCATGCCCCAGGTCTTGTCGATCAGCAGGAACAGCACCGCCGCGCCAATGCCCGACCACAGCAGCGTCAGCCCGACGGCCCAGGCTTGCGTGGTCACCTGGCCCAGCATGTCGTAGGGGCCGGCGACCAGCGTTCCGGGCTTCGACGCATAATCGGCAGTGCCCTGGCCACCGAGCTGTGGTGAGTCGAGCACGCCGGTCAGCAGCGCGCCGGTGATGCCGCCGATGCAGTGGACGCCGAACACGTCGAGGCTGTCGTCATAGCCGAACTTGCCCTTCACCCAGCTGACGAAGAAGAAGCAGATCGGCGATACGAGCAGGCCCAGCACCACCGATCCCATCGGCCCGGCATAGCCCGAGGCGGGCGTCACCGCGACCAGCCCGGCAACCACGCCCGACGCCGCGCCCAGCAGCGAGGGCTTGCCGCGAACGAACTGCTCGGTCAGCAGCCAGGAAAGCCCCGCCGCTGCGGTCGCGACCATCGTATTGATGAAGGCAACTGCCGTGACGCCGTTCGATTCGAGGTTCGATCCGGCGTTGAAGCCAAACCAGCCGACCCACAACAGGCTGGCGCCGATCATGGTCATGGTCAGCGAGTGCGGCGGCATCGGCTCCTTGGGGAAGCCGACGCGCTTGCCGAGCAGCACGGCGAGCACCAGCCCGGTAATGCCCGCGTTGATGTGCACCACGGTGCCGCCGGCAAAATCAAGCGCGCCCCATTGGAACAGCTTGCCCGCATCGTTGTTGACCGCGTCGAGCGCGTCCTTGCCTTTCAGCGCGGCGGCGGCAACGGTATCGGGCCCGCCCCAATACCACACCATATGCGCGATCGGGAAATAGACGAGCGTTACCCAGAGCGCGGTGAACAGCATCAGCGGCGAGAATTTCACCCGTTCCGCAACTGACCCCACGAACAGCGCCGGGGTAATCATCGCAAACGTCATCTGGAAACAGATATAGACATATTCGGGGATGTAGACGCCGTTGGAAAAGGTCGCCGCCTGGCTGTTGGCATCGACCCCGATCAACGCGACTTTGGAGGTGCCGCCGAAAAAGGCGCCGAGGAAGGTGCCCCATTGCGCGCCGCTGGTGAATGTCTCCGAATAGCCCCAGGTGACCCAGATCACGCCGACCATGCAGACAATCATCAGCACCTGGGTCAGCACGCTCAGCATGTTCTTGGTGCGCACCAGGCCGCCATAGAACAGCGCGAGGCCCGGCACCGACATCATCAGCACCAGCAATGTGGAGGTCAGCATCCACGCCGTATCGCCCTTGTTCACCGTGGGTGGCGGTATCGGCGAGGCAGCGGTTGCCGCCTGCGCCCAGGCGGGCAGCGCCGCTGCCGCCGCAACCGCCCCCAGCGCGGCCCATTTCATCCCATGCTTCATCATTGTCCCCTTGGCGTTGTCGGTCATGGCGTCAGAGCGCCGTCTGGTCGGTTTCGCCGGTGCGGATGCGCACGGCCTGGCCCACATCTAGCACGAAGATCTTGCCGTCGCCGATCGCGCCGGTGTTGGCGGCGGTCTGGATGGTTTCGACGACGCGATCGGCAAGGTCGGTTGCGCAGACGATCTCGATCTTGATCTTGGGCACCATGTTGGTGGTGTATTCGGCGCCGCGATAAATCTCAGTCTGGCCCTTTTGACGGCCAAAGCCTTTCACCTCGGTAACGGTCATGCCGGCGACCCCGATAGCGGTAAGCGCCTCGCGCACCTCGTCGAGCTTGAAAGGTTTGATGATGGCAATGACGAGTTTCACGCAGGCGCCCCCTGTCTGATTGGACCAAGGACTGTTCAGCAAAGCGCGTGCCAGATTCAAAAAGGCGCCAAA
>CANJKQ010000078.1 GCA_947474905.1 Pseudomonadota bacterium
GCCGGCGCGGCGATCCATGGGCTGCTGGCGGGGCTGGCGGGCTAAGCCATGCAGGCAGCGGCGGCACGACCGATCTGGCTTACGTCGCCAAGCCGCTTTGCCCGCCTGTCGCCGCGCACCGCACGGTGGTGGGCGGCGGCCTTCGCGCTGCTGCTGATCGCCTCGCTCAGCGCCGTCATTGCGCCAGGCCCGCCACCCGCCAGCCATGATCCCGCTTCCGCCGCCAGCGACCGGGCCGACGTGCTGCTCTATCAGCATGTCGCGGCGGGTGTCCGTGGTGGCGGCAACTACTATGCCGTCGCCGCCGCAGCACAACGACGGGAGGGCTATCCCGTCCGCCCGTTCGTGACCATGCGGCTGCCCACTCTGGCGCTGATCCAGGCGTGGCTGCCGCTGCCGGTGACGCTGGCGCTGCTCTGGGCGCTGGCGGGCGGCGCGCTCTATGCCTGGTATGTCCGGCTGAGCGCGGTGCTGACCCGTCCGGCGCCGCGACTGATCGCGGTGGGGCTGGCGGTGCTGGGCGGCATGATCTGCACCTGGCCCGAGCTGGCGGCGTTCCACGAAATCTGGGCGGGGCTGCTGGTCGCGCTGTCGCTGGCCTTGTGGCGGCCAGCCGATTGGGTGCCCGCCGCCGGGGTCGCTGCCTGTGCCATGCTGATCCGGGAGACGGCAGCTGCCTATGCCATCACCATGGCGGCGATGGCCTGGGCATCGGGCAATCGGCGGGAAGCATGGGGCTGGGGCGCGGCGCTGGGGCTGCTCGCCATGGCGGTTGTGGCGCATATTTATGGCTGGGAACATGTGGTCCGGCCCGATGACCCGACCGGTCCGGGCTGGAGCGCGCTGCTGGGCTTTGGCTTTTTCGTGAAGACGGTGACCTTGCTGACCGGGCTGTTCGTCCTGCCGCCGGTGCTGGGCGCGGCGCTGGTGGGTTTTGCCATGATCGGCTGGGCGAGCTGGCGCGATCCGCTGGCGGTGCGGGTGGTGGCGGTCATCGTGGTCTATGCCCTTATCGTCAGCCTGTTCTGTCGCCCCGATACCTATTATTGGAGCCTGATGGTTGCCCCCGTCACCCTGATCGGCCTGGTCTTTGCGCCCGATGGGCTGCGCGATCTGTGGACCAGCCTGCGCGACCGGCGCCGCGTCATCGTCACCCGCACCGCACTGAAGGACGGGCAATGAAGCGCATCCTGCTCATCGTCGGCGGCGGCATCGCGGCGTACAAAGCGTGCGAGCTGATCCGGCTGTGCCGCAAGGCCGATATCGCCGTGCGCTGCGTGCTCACCGCTGGTGGCGCGCACTTCGTGACGCCGATGACGCTGGCGGCGCTGTCCGAACACCCCGTCCATACCAGCCTGTGGGACCTGAAGGACGAGGCCGAGATGGGCCATATCCAGCTGAGCCGCGAGGCCGATCTGGTCGTCGTCGCGCCCGCCACGGCGGACCTGATGGCCAAGATGGCCGCCGGCATCGCCGACGATCTGGCCACCACCCTGCTGCTCGCGACCGACAAGCCCGTGCTCGCCGCGCCCGCGATGAACGTGCGGATGTGGCAGCACCCGGCGACCCGCCGCAACGTCGCCACGCTGCGCGGCGACGGCATCACCGTGATCGAGCCCGACGAAGGCCCGATGGCGTGCGGCGAATTCGGCCCCGGCCGCTTGCCCGAACCCGCCGCGATCCTCGCCGCGATCGAGGCGGCGCTTGGCTGAGGCGGGGCCGCTCGCCGGCCGCCACATCATCGTCACCGCCGGGCCGACGCACGAGCCGATCGACCCGGTGCGGTATCTCGCCAATCGCTCCTCGGGCAAGCAGGGCTTTGCCATCGCGGCGGCACTGGCCGCGCGTGGCGCACGAGTGACGTTGATCGCCGGCCCGGTGACGCTGCCCACCCCGGCGGGCGTGACCCGCATCGATGTCGAGACCGCGCTCGACATGGCCGCGGCCGTCGACGCCGCGCTCCCCGCCGACGCCGCCGTGATGGTCGCCGCCGTCGCCGACTGGCGCGTCGCCCCGGCAGCGCAGAAGCTCAAGAAAAGCCCCGCTGGCCCGCCGACGCTGGCGCTGGTCGAGAACCCCGACATCCTCGCCACGCTCGCCACCCGCGCCGATCGCCCCCGCCTCGTCATCGGTTTCGCGGCGGAGACCGAGCGGGTGATCGAGCATGCCATCGCCAAACGGCAGCGCAAGGGCGCGGACTGGATCGTCGCCAATGACGTGTCGGGCGATGTGATGGGCGGCGAGGCGAACAGCGTGCATCTGGTGACGGCGGACGGCGTGGAAAGCTGGGAGCGCCTGCCCAAGGACGCCGTCGCCGCGCGCCTGGCCGATCGTATCGCCGCCGCGCTGGGATAAGCGCCCCCCGGCACGCGCGGAGCGAATGTTCCCGTATGGTCGCAATGACCAAGGGTGGTGACGGCGACCCGACCCGCTGCGCCGCCAACCCGACGCCGCCCCGCGACCTCCCTTCCCCGACCCCGAGTCGCCCGCCGCCCGGCGCGCCGAAGTTGACGAAGTTGACACTACGTCCCCCCTTGTGCCCCTCCTGTCGCGGTAAATGCAGTGCCGAAAGGTGGTGGAACAGGCCGGGACGCGCGCCATCGGGGGAGGATGACATGGGTTGGCGGGGTAGGACAGGGGGCTAGGCTCTGGCCGGAGGCATGCTGGCAACAACCAGATGACCGGCCCGATCCACCATCGCCTATGTCATCACCCCGGCGGCAAAGCGGGCTTGCTCTCCCGCGCCAGCCGCGCTTGCTCCGTGCGATCCTGCCGATCCGCCATTTCGTCCCAAGCCCGCGCCGAGCGCAAATTGCGCTCGCGAACATTTTCAAGCGGGGTCGCCTCGGCTTCTGCTGCGGCGCGCGCAGCATGGGCACGATAGATTTGGGCAAGCGTGCTCATTGGCTATACCTTTGCTCAAGCCCGGCGGCGCAACACTGGGCGCCGCCGGGCCTGCGCTGCACGATCAGTCGGCAGCGGCGAGATTAACGGCCGAGGTCTTGCCGCGCCTGTCCTGTTCGAGATCGTAGGAAACGCGCTGATTCTGTTGAAGCGTCGTCATGCCGGCGCGCTCAACCGCGCTGATATGGACGAAGGCATCGCCCGCGCCATTGTCCGGCGCGATGAAGCCATAGCCCTTTTCTTCGTTGAAAAACTTGACGGTTCCGATGGTACTCATGGGATATTCCTTTTCCTTTGGGGGGCGAGCCGACAACCGGGCCGCCCGGTGCCGCTGTGCAGACTGAAGGAAAAGGGGGCCGCAAAGCTCCAAGAACCGTCGATTTGCGACTGTAGCAGCATAGAGATGGGGGCCGTGTCCGACGCATACAAGGGCGGTGGCATCGTTGGGCGAGTGGCATGTCGCTGCTCAGGCGCGCTATGGATGACCACTTTGCCGCAGGAGTTGCCCGATGCCGACCCGCACGACCCGATCGACAATCACGTTCACCGCCGCCTTTCGGCTGGCCGCCGTCGGCGAAACGCTTCCGCCGGGGCGGTATGATGTCGACACCGACGAAGAGGAGATCGTCGGCAATAATCGCACGGTCTACCGGCGGACGGCCACGCTGCTCTATGTGCCGACGCGGTCGGGGTTACGCGTCTGCACGGTCGATCCAGCCGACCTTGACGCCGCGCTGGCAGCGGACCGCCGACCGGGGAGCGATCAGGCTTGATTGCCAAGGCGATCTGATGATCGGCGCGGCAAGCGATACGGTTTATCGGTCAGCCCGGTTTCGGTCGGGGTTTTCGCTGAGCAGATCGTCGCCAAACCGTACTAAAACGGCGCGTGTCGTCGCGGCTGGCACCGCATCCTGCCGCGCCGCCGTCCTTGCTTCGCGGCGATCGGCAAGACTGGCCTCTCTAGCCCAGGCGATAGCTGCCCTGGCGGCAACATCCCTGACACTGGGCAGCGGCGCGTTTAGCGAAACGTCTCGCTGGCGCGCTTCTTCGTCGCGGCAGAATTGGGCGGTAAGCGCCATGTCAATGTCCTTCGTTGAATGAGGGTTCGGCAGGACGCACGCCGCAGAGCCCGTGCCTGCCAGCGTCGTCCTCCGCAATTATGTGCGCGATCCGGTCGCCGGAAAGCCCCGCATCAACCCCGGCTGGGGCAGCGGGCGACACGCATCATTGGGTCGAGTAGCGCGGCCGGATCGGTCGGCGGGTCACCGGCCCGCGCAGGATGCTGGCCCCGAACAAGCGCTCCATCGCCCGGGCATCCTCGCTGCGCACGAACACCACGCGCGTGCCGCGCGGCACCAGCGGTTCTATCGTGCTGATCTCAGCGTGATGCTTGGCGGAGGTGGCGACCACATGGTCGATCGTCGCATCGACATTGAGCGCGCGCGACATCAGCACACGCCCCGTGACGCGCGCGTGGCCGGGCAGCACTTCAGAAAGCAAGGCGACAGATCAATATGGTGTGCCATGGACGTACTCCACCGGGAGAGCGGGAGCACGAAGCATCTCTCAGTCGCGCTGGTGCTCGGGATGCGTAGCGCGATACTGTCAATATGGGGCGGTGGCGTCGCGATTACTAGGGGTGGATCATCGGCGTCGCCCGGTCGGCCGATCGCCCCACCCCTTGCCCCCCGCCCCGCCGCGCTCTACCCCTTCTCCCATGCTCAACCTCACTCCCACGCTCGAGCTCAAGGTGCTCGATCCGCGGCTGCACGACTGGGGCTTGCCGCGCTACCAGACCGAGCTTTCTGCCGGCATCGATCTCCATGCCTGTCTTGACGCGCCGCTGACGCTGGAACCCCAGGCGCCGGCGGTGCTGATCCCCTCGGGCATCGCCGTGCTGATGAACGATCCCAACATGGTCGCTTTTCTGCTCGCGCGATCGGGGCTGGGGCACAAAAAGGGGCTGGTGCTGGGTCAGGCGGTCGGCACGATCGATGCCGATTATGCCAACCAGATCTTCATTTCCGCGTGGCTGCGCAATCCGCCGGGCAGCGAGCCGCTGACCATCCAGCCCGGCGAGCGCATTGCCCAGCTTGTCTTCCTGCCCATCCTGCGCGCCCAATTCCGGCTGGTCGAGGACTTTGGCGCGACGACGGGGCGCGGGCTGGGCGGCTTTGGATCGACAGGGGTTTGATGCCGGTCGCCGCGCTCCTCGCCCTGGCGCTGGCGGCCGATGCGCCGCCGCCAATGCCCGATTGGGCCGCGATGCCGCCGCTGCGCTATCTCCACGACCCCGACATCACCCCGCCGATGACGGCGTTTGTGCGGGACGAGGTGAAGGCGGGCCGCTGCGTGCTGCCCCCGGCCTCTGGCTCTGGCCCTGGCCCTGCCACTCCCGCAGTGCCGGGGGCGGCGATGCCCGATGCGCGTATCAGCCTGACGGTGGATGTAGCGGTGCTGGTCAAGGCGGATGGCATGGTGGTCGCGACCATCCCGCACGCCATCCATTGCCCCACGGTCGAGCAATATGCCGCCGGGCTGGTCACCAACTTCACGCGCGACAATCTGGTGGCGCATGGCCCCGGCGAATTATGGTATCGGACCAGCGTGACCTTTCGCTGGGTGCCCTAAGGCTGAACCCGCGTGGATGCTGCCCCCGTGATGCTGACTGACGCCGAGCTTGATCGCTATGCCCGCCAGATCATCCTGCGCGAAATTGGCGGCGCGGGCCAGGTGGCGCTGGCGCGCGCGCATGTCGCCATCATCGGTGCGGGCGGCATTGGATCGCCGGTTATCCAGTATCTGGCGGCAGCCGGGATCGGGCGGCTGACCATCATTGATGACGACCGCGTCGATGTGACCAATCTGCAGCGCCAGACGCTCTATGCGATGGATGATGTGGGCACGGCCAAGGTCGCGGCGGCGCGCGCGGCGGTGGCGCGGCTGAACCCTGGAGTCGCGGTGGAGGGGGTGGCCGCGCGGATCGACGCCGCCA
>CANJKQ010000079.1 GCA_947474905.1 Pseudomonadota bacterium
AGCGTCGATCGCGGCACGATTTCCAGATTACGCTCGACCGCCACTTTCTCCGGCACCAGCCCGAGCTCGGTCGCGAGCTCAGCGATGGTCAGCCCCGCGGCGATGCGGCGATGCTCGCCATTGATGCGGACAGAGATGTTGTGGTCGATGGACATGGCGGTAGAACTCATCATTGCGTTCGGGCTGAGCGACGTCGAAGCCCCGTCTTTTCCCGCAAGCAACGGCCGCCCTTCGACGTCGCTCAGGGCGAACGGGTTTGGTGGTTACGGTTCAGGCGCATATAGGGGGGCATAGCGAACGCCTTCAACCGGAAAGCCATGTGACTCAATCAATCTATGTCTTGAACGGCCCCAACCTCAATCTGCTGGGCCTGCGCGAGCCGGAAATCTATGGGCATGAAACGCTCGACGACATCGCCGCCATGCTGGAAGATCGGGCGCGGGTGCTGGGGCTGGCGATCGATTTGCGCCAGTCCAATCATGAAGGGCATCTGATCGATTGGCTGCACGAAGCGCAAGCGATGGCGGCAAAGGCCGTCATCCTCAATCCCGGCGGCTATACCCACAGCTCGATCGCGCTTCACGACGCGGTGAAGGCGATCACCACGCCGGTGATTGAGGTGCATCTGTCCAATCCGCACGCCCGCGAATCATTTCGTCATCAAAGCTTTGTCGGGCGTGCCGCCAAGGGAACGATCGCGGGGTTTGGCGCGCTTTCCTATATGCTGGCGCTTGAAGCGGCGGCGCGGTTCTGACATGCGGCCGATGAAACAGGGATGAAATAACCATTATGGCAGAACCTACCGACAATGGCGCGATGCGGGTCGATATCGATCTCGTGCGCCAGCTTGCCGAATTGCTCGACGTGACCAAGCTGACCGAAATCGAGGTTGAAGACGGCGAGCGCCGGATTCGGGTGGCGCGCGAAGTGGTGACGCAGGCGGTCGCGGCGGTGGCTGCCCCCGCTATGCCCCCGGTTGCTGCCGCACCCGCCCTGGCCGCGCCGCTGGCCGAGGCAGCCGCGCCTGCCGCCAGCCACGCCAATGCCATCAAGTCGCCGATGGTAGGCACAGCCTATCTGACGCCTGAGCCCGGCGCCAAGCCCTTTGTTTCGGTGGGTGAAACCGTGAAGGCGGGCGACACGCTGCTGATCATCGAGGCGATGAAAGTGATGAACCCCATCACCGCCCCCACTGCCGGTATCGTGAAAGCGCTGCTCATCGACAATGGCCAGCCGGTCGAATTCGACCAGCCCTTGGTCGTCATCGAGTGATGCTCTCCCCAGCCGTTCGTGCTGATTTTGTCGACGCACCGCTCTTCCTTCCTGCGCTCCCGAAGAAGAACCACCCTTCGACCAGCTCAGGGCGAACGGCCGCAAGGTCTTGAAAGACAAGCATGCCTGAAATCAAGAAACTGCTGATCGCCAATCGCGGCGAGATCGCGCTGCGTATCCATCGCGCCTGCCACGAAATGGGCATCCAGACAGTGGCGGTGCATTCGACCGCTGATGCCGATGCCATGCATGTGCGGCTTGCCGATCAGGCGATCTGCATCGGGCCGCCGGCCGCGACCGACAGCTATCTCAACATCCCCAACATCATTTCCGCCGCAGAAGTGTCAGGCGCTGACGCGATCCACCCCGGCTATGGGTTCTTGAGCGAAAACGCCAAGTTCGCCGAGATTGTCGAGGCGCATAACCTGATCTTCGTCGGCCCCAAGCCCGAGCATATCCGCGTGATGGGCGACAAGGTGGAAGCGAAACGCACCGCCGGCGCGCTGGGCCTGCCGCTGGTGCCGGGCTCGGCCGGCGCGATCAGCGATATCGCCGACGCCAAGCAACTGGCGCGCGAGATTGGCTATCCGGTGCTCATCAAGGCCGCGTCGGGGGGCGGCGGGCGCGGCATGAAAGTCGTGCCGGGCGAGGATCAGCTCGAAAGCCTGATGGCGCAGGCGGGCAGCGAGGCCAAGGCGGCGTTCGGTGACGCGACCGTCTATATGGAGAAATATCTCGGCAACCCGCGCCACATCGAATTCCAGGTGTTCGGCGATGGCAATGGCAATGCCATCCATTTGGGCGAACGCGACTGCTCGCTGCAGCGCCGCCACCAGAAGGTGCTCGAGGAAGCCCCCTCCCCCGTCCTGTCGGCGCAAGAGCGCGACCGCATAGGCGGCATCGTCGCCAAGGCGATGGCGGAGATGGGCTATCGCGGGGCCGGCACGATCGAATTCCTGTGGGAAGACGGTGAGTTCTACTTCATCGAGATGAACACCCGCCTCCAGGTCGAGCATCCGGTGACCGAGGCGATCACCGGCCTTGACCTGGTGCGCGAGCAGATCCGCATTGCCGAGGGCCATCCGCTGACGCTGCGTCAGGAAGATGTCGAGTTTCGCGGCCATGCGATTGAATGCCGCATCAATGCCGAGGATTGGCGCACCTTCGCGCCCTCGCCAGGCCAGGTGAAGGCGTATCACGCGCCCGGCGGGCTCAACGTCCGCGTCGATTCGGGGCTGTATGACGGATACAAGGTGCCGCCTTATTACGACTCGATGATCGCCAAGCTGATCGTCTGGGGCCATAGCCGCGACGGCGCGCTCCGCCGCCTGCGGCGCGCGCTGGAGGAATATGTGATTGAGGGGATGAAGACGACGATTCCCCTCCACCAGGCATTGCTCGACGATCCCGATTTCCAAAAGGGCGATTATACGATCAAATGGCTGGAGGCGTGGCTGGCGAAGCAGGGGGATTGACCGGCTTCGTCGCCCCAGCGAAAGCTGGGGCCGCTGGCGAAAAGGGGGTATCATCGCCAGCGATGCCAGCTTGCGCTGGCATGACGCGATTATGGAGGGGGGAGTCGATGCGCAAAATACTCGGCACGTTGCTGCTGATCATCATCGTCGCGCTGGGCGGCGCGTTTCTGTATTTCCAGACCCCTGACACCGACGCGGCGGCGATGCGCGCCAAATATGGCGGGCCACCTTCGCAATTCGTTGATCTGGGCGGCGGGCTGACCGTTCATTTGCGCGATACCGGCCCGCGCGACGCGCCGGTGCTGCTGCTCGTCCACGGTTCCAATTCGTCGCTGCACACCTGGGAACCCTGGGCCACACGGCTGGGCGCGCGCTATCGCATCATCCGCTTTGATCTTCCCGGCCATGGCCTGACCGGCCCCAGCCCGGCGCGCGATTACAGCTATGCCGCCTTTGCCGATGTGGTGGAAAAGGTCCGCGCCAAACTGGGCGTCGACCATGTCATCCTGGCGGGCAATTCGATGGGCGGCGGCGTCGCCTGGACCTATGCGCTGATGTACCCTGAGCATCTCGCTGGCCTTGTGCTGGTCGATGCCGCGGGGCAGCCCAACCCCAATCGCGACGTGCCGCTCGCTTTTAAAATCGCGCGGACGCCGGTGCTGCGCAATCTCGTCGCCTATATCACCCCCCGTCACTTGATCGCGCGGACGGTGAGCGATGCTTTCTACAACCAATCGCTCGTCACCCCCGCGATGGTCGACCGCTATTGGGAATTGCTGCGCTATCCCGGCAATCGCCAGGCGACGATTGATCGCTTTGGCGGCCCGGAAGTCCATGCCACGCCCGAACGGCTCAAGACCATCAAGGCGCCGACGCTGATCCTGTGGGGCGAAAATGACCGGCTGATCCCGGTCAGCAGCGCGCATTTCTTTGCCGCCAACATTCCCGGCAGCCAGCTGATCATCTATCCCAAGACCGGCCATGCGCCGATGGAGGAGCGCGCCGATGAAAGCGCGGCCGATGTCTATCGCTTTATCGAGTTGAAAGCGGTGCCAGTCGCGGCCCCATCGGCAGTGGCGGCGCACTGATGTTTATCGGCCATTACGGACCGGCGTTCATCGTCGCGACGCGCCCGCGCGCGCCACGGCTCGCCTGGCTGTTCGTCGCCGCCCAGCTGATCGATTTCGGCTTTTTCGCGCTGACGATCCTGGGGATCGAGCATTTGCGGCTGGTGCCGGGCACCACCGCGATGAACCCGATGGACCTCTATTCCATGCCCTATACCCACAGCTTGGTCGGCGCGCTGCTGTGGGCGGCGGGATTTGCCGGCGTCTTGTGGTATGTCTGGCGCGACCGTGAGACGGCGCTGATCGGCGCGATCATCGTGTTGTCGCATTGGGTGATCGACCTCATCGTCCACGCCCCCGATCTGACGCTTTGGGGAAGCCCGCCCAAATTCGGGCTGGGGCTGTGGAACCATCCGCTGATCGAAATGCCGCTTGAACTGTTCTTCGCCTTTGGCGGCTTTGCCTGGTATCTGCGCCGCACCCGCGCGACGAGCCGTCGATCGCGCGGGGCAGTCTGGGCGCTGGGCATCGCCATGGCCGGGTTGCAGGCGTTCAATTGGTTCGCCCCCCAGCCCGACACCATCATTGATCCGGTGCCCGTGTCGACAGGCTTGCTCGGCCTGTTCGCCTATACGCTGCTGGCAGGGCTGGCCTGGTGGGTGGCCGCCAATCGGACGGCGAAATTAGGTACGACCACGTATTGATTACCGATCATTTCGATATTAATTGAAATATCGAAATGACCTCACCCGACTCAATCGTTCGCGCGCTCGGCGCCTTGGCTCAGCCTCACCGTCTCGCCATTTTTCGCGTGTTGGTGCAGTCGGGGCCGGTTGGTCTTGCCGCGGGCGACATCGCCTCACGGCTTGCGATCACGCCTTCTTCGCTGTCGTTCCATCTGGCGCAGCTCGAGCGCGCGCACCTGGTGACACGCATCCGTGCGGGACGATCAATCATTTATTCGGCCGATTTCGGCGCAATGAACGCGCTGGTCGCCTATCTTACGGAGAATTGCTGCGAGGGCGTCGCCTGCCCGGCGCAAGCAGAGGAGGCAGCATGAAAGCAACGATCTGGCACAACCCCGCCTGCAAAACCTCGCGCGGCACGCTCGCGATTCTTGAGGAAACGCCGGGGATCGAGCTTGAGGTGATCGAATATCTCAAGCACCCGCCGACGCGCGACAAGCTGATCCAGCTCCACCGCGATGCGGGACTGACGCACCGCCAGGGGATGCGCACCCACAACTCCCCCGCTGCCGAGTTGGTCGAGGAACTGGGCCTGAGCGACGCCGACGAGGCGACGATCCTCGACGCGATGATGACGCACCCCATCCTCATCCAGCGCCCGCTGGTCGAAACCGCCAAGGGCGTGCGGCTGTGCCGTCCGCCCGAAACCGTGCACGAAATCCTGTGAGCGCGGATCAATCGCGGCGCCTGGCCGCTGAAGCGCTGGGCTCGCTCATCCTGTTCGCGACCGTCATCGGCTCGGGCATCATGGCCGAGCGGCTGGCGGGCGGCAATGTCGCCGTCGCGCTGATCGGCAATACGGCGGCGACAGGCGCGGTGCTCTACGTGCTGATCTTGCTGCTCGGGCCGATATCGGGGGCGCACTTCAATCCGGCGGTGACGCTGATGCTGGGCGCACGCCGCGAGTGGTTGCCCTTCATCGCCGCGCAGCTGGTCGGCGGCGTGGGTGGCGTGTTGCTGGCGCACGGCATGTTCGAACAGCCATTATTTGAGCTGGGCGTGAAGGCACGCGGCGGCACCGGCCAGTGGATCGGTGAATTCGCCGCCACCTTCGGCCTGTTGTTCACGATCGTGCTTGGTAGCCGCACACGCCCGCACGCCGTCCCCGCGCTCGTCGCCTTGTGGATCGTGGCGGGCTATTGGTTCACGTCCTCCACCAGCGTCGCCAACCCCGCGATCACCCTCGCCCGCGCGCTGACGGACAGTTTTTCGGGCATCCGCCCCGCTGATGCGCCGGCGTTTATTGCGGCTCAGCTCGCTGGGGCGTGGACGGGGACGAAAATCGCTACCTGGCTGCACCATGATCCTCCCCCGCTAGGGGGAGGTGGCACGC
>CANJKQ010000080.1 GCA_947474905.1 Pseudomonadota bacterium
CATGCAGCGCGCGTACCGCCTGGCCCAGCTGATCGCGCGTCACCGGGTCAAGCGCGCCGAATGGCTCGTCCATCAGGATCAGGCCCGGTTCGGTCGCGAGCGCGCGGGCAACGCCGACACGCTGGCGCTGGCCGCCCGACAGGGCATCGGGGAAACGCCGCGCGACGTCGGTGGGCAAATCGACCAGCTCGAGCAGTTCGGCAACGCGCGCGCTATTGTCGCGCTGTCCCATCAGCCGCAGGCCAATCGCGATATTCTCGGCGACGGTCATGTGGGGGAACAGACCGACATTCTGGAAAACATAGCCGATGCGGCGCCTCAGCGCGTGCGGCTCTTCATCGGCGACAGGGGCGCCGTTGATCAGGATGCGCCCGGCACTGGGCTCGATCAGCCGATTGACCATTTTGAGCAAGGTCGACTTGCCCGATCCCGACCCGCCGACCAGCGCCACGAAAGCCCCGGCCGCAATATCGAGCGTTACATCGGCAACGGCATCGACGTTGCCCGCATAACGCTTGGCGACGCGCTCAAAGCTCAGTTGCGGACCGCGTGCGGGCGATTGTGCTGGCATTGGCGCGGGTGATGCGGGATGACGCGGCCAAGGTCAAACCGATCGATACGGGAGGGGATCAAAAGTGACCGTAAAAGCGATTTTCATCACCGGTGGCGCCTCCGGCATAGGCCGCGCGGTCGCTCGTTACTTCGCGGGGCAGGGGTGGCGGGTCGGCCTGGCTGATGTGAACGCGGCGGGCCTTGCCGAAACCGCCGCATTGCTGCCCCCGGGCCTGGCGACGACGCATATGATGGACGTCCGCGACCGCGACCAATGGGCAGCGGCGCTGGCCGATTTCGTGGCGGTCAGCGGCGGGCGGCTCGATGTGCTGTTCAACAATGCCGGCATTGCCGCAGGCGGCGCGCTTGCCGACAATGACTGGGACGAAATTGACCGCGTCATCGGCGTCAACCTGATGGGTGTCATCAATGGCGCCAAGATCGGCTATCCCTATCTCAAGGCGACACCGGGATCGTGCCTGCTCAACACCGCGTCGGCGGCGGGAATTTACGGGGGGCCGGGCATCGGCATTTACGCCGTTACCAAGTTCGGCGTCCGTGCGCTGACCGAATCGCTCGACGGCGAATGGGCGGCAGACGGCATCAAGGTACGGTCGTTGATGCCATCCTTCATCGACACGCCGCTGCTCCAGGCGGGGGTTGCGGGCAGCAACCGGTCAGTCCGCGAAACGGTGGTGGAGGGCGGACTGGAAATCACGCCGGTCGAAGAGGTTGCCAAGGCAGCCTGGGACGCGGTCCATGGTGACCGGGTCCATACCCCCGTCGGCAAAACGGCCCGCCGCCTTGCCTTTGCCGCGCGCTGGATGCCGGGCAGCCTGCGCAAGCAGATGCGCGGCCGCGCACTGCTGCGTTAGGCGAGCGCTGTCGCCATCGGGCGTAAAATGGGCGCCGTCCGACCGGGGTCGAGCGGCGCCCGCAATGCTTATTCGTTATTTCACCGGCACATAGTCGAACTTGCCCGGCTGGACGATGAAGAACAGGCAGTCTTCCTTTGACAGGCATTGGGTGACGTGCGGCTCTTCACCCTTCTGGAACCAATAGGAACCGGCGGGCAGCGGGATGATCTTGCCGCCGGGCAGCTGGTTGGCGCCGACGCCCTTCACCACCACCGCGAAATAATCCTCGGTATGGGTGTGGACCGCGCTGACAAAGCCGGCCGGCATGTGGATGAAGGTGCCGTGGCGGCCATGCTGAAGGTCGCCATAAGCGGCACCGGCGAACAGCTCGCCCTTGTCGGTCTTCACGCCCGAGGGGAAGAATTTGATCTGGTCGGCGGGCGTGCTGACGTCCGGCCCTTCGTGAACCGGATGCGCGGGGGTATCGCTCTGCGCCAGGGCAGCGGTGCCGAGCGCGAGGGCGGCGACGGCGGCGACGCCCATGCGGGACTTGAGCAACATCATCAAATTCCTTTCATCGGTTATAGGGAACGCGGCACTGAGAGGGGCGCGGCACGCGCCGACGCGTCAGGCGCGCACCAACGATGCGGCGCGCACGGCGGGCAGCATGTCGGCAGGCTCGGGGCGGCGGGTATAGTCAGGATTGACTTCGGCATAGCGGATCATCCCGTTTTGCGCGATCACGAACCGGCCCGGCATTGGCAGCGTCCAGCTGGACTCACCGTTGAAGCTTGGCAGGTCGTTCTTGAGCGTTTTGTACAAATCGACCAGGTAATCGGGCAGCGCGAACCTCAAGCCGAATGCTGCGGCAACATTGTTACCTTCATCTGACAGGATCGGGAAGTCGAGCGCGTTTTCGCGCACCGATTTGCGACTATTTGTGCGGGTCTGCGGCGATATTGCCACCAGATTGGCGCCGGCGTCGCGGAAGGCAGGCAGCGCTTCCTGCAGCGCCTGCAACTCCATGTTGCAATAAGGGCACCAGACGCCGCGATAAAAGCTGATGATCAGCGGCCCTTTGGCGAGCAGGTCGTGCGATGAAACCAGCGTGCCGTCAGGGGCGGGCAGGGTGAAGGCGGGGGCAACGTCGCCCGCTTTCAACGCGCGGCTCGCCGCCCCGCTTTCGATCAGCTCGGTGGTGGCGCGGTCCATGGTGGCGATGACCGTGGCCGGGACGTTATAGGGCGGTTTGCCCGCGCGGAATTCGGCCTTGAACGCATCGAGCTTGGCTTGGAGAGTCATTGTCGTGATCCTTTTGAGCGAGGGAGGTTCAGCGTCAGCTTCTGGACGCTTTCGCGAGGGGTGAGTGGCGAACGGCAAGGCGCGCGATCGGGGCGGCGGCGACCAAAATCGCGGTGGCGATGCTGCCCGTGATTTGCAGCGTTATCAGCGCATCGGTGAAGATCTGTCGCAGCATCGTCGTGCCTCTTGATTTGGCGGCGAATTCTTCGCCCGCTTGATGCATGGGATTTGGTCCATTCCCGCGCGACAGGGCAGGCCCGCTGTGGCAATAGCTTCCATTCCCAGGGGGAATGACGATGGACCAGTTTCAAGCGATGGCCACTTTCGTTCGGGTCATCGACACCGGATCGTTTTCGGCCGCCGCGCGCCAGATGAATGTCGGCCAGCCCGCCGTTTCAAAGCTGATCGCGCAGCTTGAGGAGCGGCTGGGCGTCCGCCTGGTCACCCGCACCACGCGGGGGCTTTCCACGACCGAAGCGGGCCAGCGCTTTTACGAACATGGACGGCGCGCTCTGGCGGAAGCCGAGGAAGCCGAGCACGCCGCGCGCGGCGCCGGGCGCGGGCTGACCGGTCGCCTGTGCATTTCCGCTGCGACCACCTTTGCGCGGCTGCACGTCGTGCCTCGCCTGCAGGTCTTCTTGGCCGAACATCCCGAGCTCGAGATGGAAGTGATCATGGATGACCGGGTGATCGACATGGTGGGCGAGGGCGTCGACGTGGCGCTGCGGATGGGCGATTTGCCCGATTCAACCGCAACGGCGCGCAAGCTCGCCTCAAGCCGACGCTCGCTGGTGGCGACGCCCGCCTATCTCGCCCGTGCGGGCACGCCGACCAGCCCGGCTGACATCGCGGGCCACCAGGCTGTCGTCTATACGCGCTACGAAACCGCCAGCTGGACGTTCCGCAATGCGTCTGGCGGCGAGGCGTCGGTCAGCGTCAGCGGGCGGCTGCGCGTGACGGCGGCGGAGGGGCTGCGCGCCGCCGTGCTGGCCGATTTCGGCCTTGGCGTCGCGTCCGACTGGATGTTCGCGCCCGAACTGGCGAGCGGCGCCGTGGTGCGGCTGCTCGACGGCTGGTCGCTGCCGCCGATCGACTTGTGGGCGCTGTTCCCGACCGGGCGGCTCGCCAGCGCCAAGGCCCGGAGCTTCACCGATTTCATGGCGGCGGCGCTCCGGGAGGGGTGAGGCCTGGCGTGCGGCTTCAATCCGCGAACGGATAGTCGATATAGCCGTCGCCGCCGCCGCTATAGATGCGCGCGGTGTTGAGGGGGTTCATCGGCAGATCCTCGGCCAGGCGCCGTGGCAGATCGGGATTGGCGATGAACAGGCGGCCAAACGAGGCGGCGTCGATTTCGCCTGCTTCAATCGCGGCACGGGCACGCGGGCCGGTATAGCTGCCATTGGCGATGTAGTTGCCGCCAAACGCTTTGCGCACCACTTGCGGGTCGACGATCCGCACCGCCGGGTCGCCGCGCGGATCGCTGGGCTCGACGCAGTGGAGATAGGCAAGGCCGCGCTTGCTAAGCTGCTCGGCGAGATAGCCGAACAGCGGCGTGGGATTGCTGTCGCTCATCCCGTTGATGGTGAGCGAGGGTGACAGGCGGATGCCGACCCGGTCGGCGCCCCACACGCTGATCACTGCGTCCGTCACTTCAAGCGTCAGGCGCGTGCGGTTCTCGATGCTGCCTCCATAGGCATCGGTGCGGTGATTGGTGCCGTCGCGCAGGAATTGATCGAGCAGATAGGCATTGGCGCTGTGCACCTCGACGCCATCAAAACCTGCCGCTTTCGCGTTGATCGCGGCTTGGCGATAATCCTCGATAATGCCGGGGATTTCGGCGAGCTCCAGCGCCCGCGGGACGACGAAGTCCTGCGGGCCTTCATAGGTAAAAGCGTGGCCCTGCAGCCCGATCGCGCTCGGCGCGACGGGCAGCCCGCCGCCGGGCTGCAGCGAGGGGTGCGACAGCCGCCCGACATGCCAGAGCTGCAGCATCATCCGCCCGCCTGCGGCATGGACGGCATCCGTCACGCCGCGCCAGCCGTCGATCTGCGTCTGGCTGTAAATGCCGGGCGCCCCGGCATAGCCCTTGCCCTGTTGCGAGATATGCGTGGCTTCCGAGACGATCAGCCCGGCGGTCGCGCGCTGGGTATAATAGGTCTGCTGGAGCGCGTGCGGCGCATCGTCGGCATTGGCCCGCGTGCGCGTCAGCGGCGCCATGACAATGCGGTTGGGGGCTTCGATCGCGCCGTAACGGATCGGCTGGAACAGGGGATCATTGGTCATCGGAAAAATCATCCTTCGGCTGGGGTGGGCGTGGGGGTGAAAACGGGTCGGATCAGGCCAATCGCGGTCAACAGGCCGATCGTCGCCAGCGCGGCGCCGGTCCATTCGACCGGGGATGGCAAGGCCCTGGTGATGACGATGCTGACGATCAGGGTAGCGGCAGGGACGATGGCGGGAAACAGCCCGGCCTTGGCCGCACCCAAATGGCGGACAGCGACACCAAAAGCGATGACGGCAAGCACGCCCGACAGCGCGCCCTGCACAATCAACTGCGCGGCCAGGGTCTGGGGCGGCAGCGCGGCAATCCGGCTCAGATCGCCGAACACCAGCATGGCCGGCACGATGACGAGCGCAGAGACGGTCGACACGGCGGCGGTCACCGCAACGGCGCCGAGCTGCCAGCGCTTGAGCAAAATGGTAAAACCCGTCCAGCTAAGCCCGGCCGCAACGAACAGCAGGTCGCCGATCCACACCGGGCCGCCGCGCATCGCGCTTGCATGACTGGCGATGACGGCAAGCCCGGCAACGATCAGCCCGACGCCGACCAGCTTGTCAGGCGTCATCCGCTCCTTGAGCAAAAGCGCCGCCGCCAGCATCGACGCCAGCGAGATAGTCGATGGCTGGATCACTGCGCCATGGGCGAGCGGGGCGAAGGCATAGCCGCCAGTGCTCAACAGGATGAAGGGTGGCCCGGCCAGCACGCTCAGCATCGCCGCGCGTCGCCAGCCGACCCCGGCCAGGGTCAGCGGATTGTTGTGCAACAGCCAGGGCAGCATGATTGCCGCCGCCGTGCCGAAGCGGAGCAGGGCAAAGTCGCGGGGCATCAGGCCGGCTGCGGTGCCCGACTTGGCGA
>CANJKQ010000081.1 GCA_947474905.1 Pseudomonadota bacterium
GTCGTTCCGGATGCACCAGAAGATCGCGGCCGCCATCGCCGAGCGTTCGGCCTCGATGGCGCGCCTGTTGATGCGCGAAGACATCTACTCGGCGCGCGAGGCGGTCCTGGCCTCGGTCGCGGCGATGGGATCACATGAAGGCGAGGTTGCCGCCATAGTCCACTTTGCGCCTACCCTGGAGATCGACGGGCGTCTCTACGGGCAAGGAACGCGCGAGGCCGGCGCGGACGGCCGGCTCATTCCGTTCGGCGTTCCCGCGCGGAGCTTGGGACAGGGCTAGGTTATCGGCGCAGCAGGTGGTTTCTCGTCGGACAACCGCGACTGGTCCGTTTCGAGTTGCTGCAGCACTGCCGTCATCAGATTGGCGGCTTGGAGGAGCCCGGCGGCATTCAGAATATTGAGGAAATCGTTGCCGTCGGAGACAATCAGGTCGAGCGTACTTCGATCGATCAGAAGTCGCTGCATGCACATCAAAGCCGCCCCCGAAGCCAAGAGAGCAAACGATTGTTGAATAAAGACATTCTGTCAATGTTTCGGCACGTTAAATTTGCCGAGATGTCTCTATTTTGGAGCGAGTTAGGTAAGTGCCCTTAAAGGCCTATGCCGCAACTGCGATAAGAACTCCGCTCGTCTCATTCGCAATTGCAGAAAGGTTATCGGGCCGACGCGGTCCGGTGGGAGGTGGCCCGGACCGCGCCGACGTTCCGGTCAGGCGTAGATGGCCTGCTCGACGCAGTGGATGCAGTCGGCCTTGCGCTCTTCGCTGGCGGAATGGGGATGGGTGGTAGCCGCCTTCTCCGGGCAATCCGAACAGAGGCCATCGGCGTCCTGATGGGCACGGGCAGCGGCATCCTTGAGCGCCTGCTTGCGCGCCTCGAGCGCTTCGCGCAGGCGGGCGAAGGTTACCCTGGTCTGTTCGGGGCTGGCCCGGCTCTCGAGCTGGCCCTGGATCAAGGTTGCCGGCGCGGACGCTCTGGGAGCCGGCCCGGCGGCGAGGGCAGGGGTGGCGGCCGCCGCAAGCAGCGGGGCGAGCAGATAGGCATATCGTTTCATGGCTAGTCTCCTTGTTCAGAAAAAGCCGGTCCGGCGACCGTATGAGAGGTCGCCGCGCGACGAATCCCCGAGCGCCGACCGGCGCACGCTCAGGGTGACGCCCCGCCTTCCGCGGGCGCGGAAGTGGAGATCCTGGGGATCGATGTTGTTGCGTTCCGCCCAATCCTGGGCATCGCGCTCGCTCGCAAAGTCGCCGATTTCCTCGTGTTCATAGGCCATGGTCGCTCTCCATCGGTTCGCAGGCGGGCGGTTCGGGATCGGGATCGGGCTTTGGATCAGGCGCGGCCGGCGCGAGAAACGCGACCGCCGCCGCGGCCAGCGCGACCGCGACCATTGCCAGGATGACAAGGCCCCGGGCCGCAGGCTCGGGCAGCACAAAGGCGAGAACTGCCAGCCAGACGAGCGTGGAATGCGCACGGTCGAACACCTGGGCTGCCGCGGCCGGGGCGAGGGCGGGGAGGGACCTCACAGGTCCAGCCCCAGCGACTTTTCCGGGCGGAGTTGGCGCACCGAAGGTTCGGGGACCTTTCCCAGCACCGCATCGAGCTTGGCCCGGAGCTCGGGGCTCATCTTCAGTTCGGGCAACTGCCTCGCGTCGACCGGATTGTTGTGGCGGGGTTCGACGTCGACTTTGCCGGTCACCTCGAGCGCGGAGGTCTTGTTCCCAGGCGTCCGGTCAAGCTGCTGCTTCAGGCCCTCGAGATTGTTGGTGACGACCATCATGTCGTCGGTCGCACGGGTGTTGAGTACATTCTGCGTGCGCTGGGTCGCGAGATTGCGCTGCGACGAGGAGATGACCTCGATTGCCTCCGGTTTCGTCATGCCCTGCGCCATGTGGGCATTGAGCGCATAGCCGAGGTCGAGCCGGCGCAGCATCGGATCGCCCGGCGCGAGCACCAGTTGCCGCTTGTCGGCAAGCTCGACCCGCACGCCTTCGGGCCGGGCCTCGAGCACCGTCGCGTAGGTCGACTTGGCAATATCCCGTCCCTGGTCCTTGTCGCGCCAGAACACGGTCTCGCCGTCATGGATTTTGAGCTCTCTCTGCTCGTAGAGCCCGATCCGGTCGAAGCGGTGATCGGGATCGATGCGGGTCGGGTCGATGACCTTGCGCCGCCCGCCAGCCTCGAGCACGACCTTGCCGTCCTTGCGGATCTCGCGGACCTCGTACTCCCCGCGCTTCAGCCTCAGTTCGCGCACGTCCATCCGCGCGTCGAACACCTGGCCAACCCGGTAGGTCGAGGCAAAGCGAAGCTCCTCGCGCGTGGTGTTGGCGCTCTGCAGGGTGGTGAGGGTGAGGCCTGGCCCTGTGAGCGTGCCTTCCTTGAGCAAGCCCGCCTGGACCCGCGCATTGATCTCGGCGCGGTCATCGCGCCCGGCGGTGAAGATAGCGGTCGCCTCGCGCTTGTCGGGGCTGAGTGACAGCCAGAGGTTGGCGGCGCGGGAGACGTGATCGGGCCCCGCCTCAATCACCCGGCCGTGCGCGGCAAGAAGATCGAGTGCGAGGCTCGCATGGCCCTCGTTCGAGAGCCCGGCGACAGCAAGCAGCAGGGGCGAGTTTTTCTGGCGAATGTTTTCGTCCATCCGCACGGTTTCTTGCCCCGCGGCCTGGCTGACGGCGAACATCTTGCCCTGTTCGATCGCCGACAATTGCTGGCGGTCGCCCATGAAGGGCGCCTTGGCGAGATCGAGCTGCTCGGCGAGCGCGGTCAGCCGCAGCATGTCGCGCGAGGAGACCATCGAGCTTTCGTCGGTGATGATGACCGTATTGGCGAGCGCTGCCTTGGCAGCCTCGAAGCGCTCGCCCGATCCCGCAGCCGCAGCCCCGCCATAGGTGTTGAGGAACTTGGCGATCGTGTAAGCCTCGATCCCCGCCTCGCGCATCTGCTCCGCCGACATGCCCTGGCCGCCCCCGCCGCGCAGGTCCGCTACCATCTTGTTCTGGAAGGCAAGCCCGACGAGCTTGACGCCTTCATCACTCAGGACCTTGTCGAGCGCGCCGAGCAGCGTCGACTTGCCCGCGCCCGCCACGCCCTGGACATTGAGAAAGCGATCGGTGCCGGAGAGGATCGCGACGCCGGCTGCGAGCTGTCCTTCGTTGAGCTGCCAGGTGTCGACCCCAGCGCGGGCCTGACCGAGTTCGCGCGCCGCGTCCTGCAGCCGCGCCATGGCCTGCTCGGGCGGCATGAACGCCCGGCCCATTCCGGCCCCGGCATCGATGCGGTCCAGAATCTGCTGCTCCATCGCGAGCGCGGCGGGCGTCGTCACCAGATCGAAGTGGCCATCGAGCCGCTCCGACTTGCCGGGGATCAGATGGCCCTCGCGGATGAGTTCGCCAATTCGTTCGACCACCGCGCCGCCTTCGAGGCCCTTGATCTGGAAGCCCAGCGCGGCACTGAGGATCGCCTGCGGTGAGAACGCCGCCTCGCGCTCGGACAAGTGGCGGACGGCGGATGCCGTCGCGTGCTGGGCCTTGATCGTATCTGCCGGCAGGAGCAGGGCGGCCGCGCCGCTCACCGCGAGCGGACTTGGCACACGCAGCGCAGCGCCGATCCGGGTCGACACTTCACCAAGCCCGGCGGTCGCGGTTTCGCGGAAGGTTGGACGTGCCTGCAAATCGGCACGTTCACGTGCCTCAGCGACAAGTGATTTCCCGTCAAAGCCGAGCTCCTGTGCGCGCTGCTGCCAACTTTCGGTCAGCGCACCGCGGTCATCGACGGCCAGTTTTGGGTCGCGGGTGTAGAGCGTGATCTGCTTTTTGGTTTCGAGCCGCGTCGCGCCCGTCTCCGCGATCTTCGCCTCGATCTCGGTGGTGCGGGTAGAGAACGCCTTGATGACCTCGCTCGGCACGCCCTTGATCTCGAACGAGCCATGCTTTCCGGCCGCTTCGGTCTCGTAGCCGAGCTTCTGCAACTGGGCGCGGAAGGCGGCGTGGTAGAACTGCCCGATCGTCGTGTTGTTCTTCCAGATTTCGCCATTCCACAGCGCCTTCCATGTCCCCTTGGGATCGCGGGTCAGGTTGGCGACGACGGCGTGGATATGGCCCTGCGGATCGAGCGCACGGCTCGTGTCATGGGCGAACAGGGCATAGACGAGATTGCCGGTCTTTTGCGGCTCGCCGCTGCGCGAGCGGTCGTAATTGCGGCTCTCGGCAAACTGCTTCTCGACGAGCTGCGACATCGTCGATTTGACGGCTGCAAGATGCGCATCGAGGATCCGCTTGTCGCCGGTCACCAGCGCCAGGATCGAGGCGGACTTCGGCATCGAGAACGTGAGGTCGAGACCCAGGCGCCGGCCCTCGACCTGCCCGACCATCTCGCCATCGGGCAGCCGCCCATTGAGGATCGCCTCGAACGCGCTCTTCTCGACCTGGCCCGAGAGGCCCAGGTCGCGCGCACCTTCGCCGCCCCAGACCCCAGCCTCCGCGTGTTCCTGCTCGGTGTAATAGTTGTCGTTGGCGAAATAGGCGGCGGCCCCGCTCGACGACCTGACGGATGCGATGGAGTGCATGGGCCTACATCTCCGGTCCGTCGTCATGGGAATGCGAGCGATCGTCGATCTCGCGTGCAGCCTTGCTGCCGCGCTCAGCTGGCTTCTCTTCCTGGACGGGGTCATTGAGTTCGCGGGTCACGCCCGCGCGCTGCGCCGCAGCCTTCGCCGAGGCATGGTCCGCCGCCTTGTCCGGCACTTCCTGTTCGCGCCCACCATTTCGTTCGCCCAGCGGAGCCTGCTCCAGCCTGAAGGCCATCTGCCTGCCCACACTCGGATCCTGTCCGGACCCCTGCGGCAGGTTTTCCGGGGCGGGATGCTCCGGATCACCCGGCTCGGATGCACGCACGCCAGGACCGTTCTCGAGCTCGTCGCTACGTAGTTCACGCTCCGGTTCGCCGCGCGGTTCGCGTCCCCCGACTTCCGTCTCTTCGGCGTCATCTACCGGCGGCGGCACGAACTCGATGGGCTGGACATTTTCACGCAGGACATAGCCTTCAGCGACCTTGGGATAGTCCTTGTAGGTGAGCTTGATCCGCGCCGCGTCGAAGCCTTCGGGGAAGACAAGGAAACCGCGCAGCGATGGCAGGCGCATGATGTCATCGGGGAGGACCAGCGGCTGCACTTCGGAGCGCGGCGTGATCGTCGCGGCGTCGCGGATGTTGGAATAGCCGTAGCTGTAGGCCTCATCCATCATCCTGACTTCACGGTGGCCGATATAGTCGGAGCAGTGCTCGGCGGTGTCGCGGTCGGCGGCCGCGAGGATCAGCTTGGTACGCGCGAGCGATGCGAGGTTCTGCGCGCCTTCCTTGCCGTAGGTCTCGGCCAGCTTGGCAAAGGAATGGATGCCGAGCACGAAGGCGCCGCCGAAGCCACGAGCGGTCTGCAGGCCGTCCTCGATCGCGGGCAGGCGGTGCAGGGCATGGACCTCGTCGAAGAAGAACCAGGTGCGCAATGAGCGGGTACGCGGCAGTCGCATCAGCGTGTGGACCGCAAGGTTCATCCAGAGCGAAAGCAGCGCCCGGTTGAGCACCAGTTCGTTGTGCGAGGAGGTGATGAACAGGATCGAGCCAGGCTTGTCCTGGTGCCGGATCCAATCGCAAATCGAGAACGGCTCCTTGCCCTCTGGCAGGAACAGCAGTGCCTGGGCATTGGTATTGAGAACGGCACGGACGGACTCGGCCATGCGCGCGGCGACCGGAGCGGTGAGCGGCTCGGCAATCGTGTTGCGGAGCAGCTCGTGGACCTCTTCGAGATCGGCCATCATCAGCCGGTAGGCAA
>CANJKQ010000082.1 GCA_947474905.1 Pseudomonadota bacterium
AAGGGCTTGAAATGCCGCGCAGGCCGCAGCGCCGCACGCTGCCAAATATAGGCCGGAAAGGCTTGGGGATCCGCCGCGTCGTCGGCGGGCGGCGCCAACCGCTCCAGCGCGGCGGCGATACGGTTCAGCGCGGCAGCGACGGCATCACTCATCGCGCCTTCATGGCGGCGTGGGCGCAGGGGGGCAAGCGCCCGTGCAAATCCCTCGCCGCCAGGGAGACGATCGGAGAGCGACTAACCGGCCTGGCGCGCGCCCAGCGTCTTCAGCACTGCCTGCGCCGCCTCGCGATCGCCAAAGCCGGGATCGGCGAGCGCGGCGCGAATGTCGCCGCTGGCGGTTTCGGCATCGCCCATATCGGCCGCAATCTGGGCCCGGTGCCAGCGCCAGTCGACATGGGCAGGCGCAATCGCGACGGCTTTGTCGAGCAATTGTCGCGCGGCGTCATTGTCGCCCGCCTGATACATCACCCAGCCATAGGCATCGACCACCGCCGGGTTGAGCGGGGCAAGATCATAAGCATGGGCGGCGTAAAGCCGTGCCGCGTCGTCCTGCCCATCGCCGCTATAGGCCAGCGCCAGTTCCGCAAGCAGCGCGGCGTCGCGATTGCCCAGCCGATCACGCAGTCCCTCCAGCGTGGCGATTGCCGCCTGCCAGTCGCCCGCCGCAATCTGCCCATGCGCGGTCAGCCGCAGCGCGGTGGCATTGGCGGGATGCTGGGCGAGGAACAGCGCCAGCGCCGCTGCGGCCCTGGGATGTTGGCCGCTGCGATCATAGGCTTCCATCAGGCGAAGCAGCGCGGGTTCGTCAAAGCGGAGATTGGCGGCGCGGGCATAGGCCTGCGCCGCATCGGGCGCGCGCCCCATGCCCATCAACACGTCCCCTACCAGCGTGTGGGCTTGCGGCACCCCGGGATAGGTCCGCGCCAGCCGCTGCGCCGCGCTGACCGCAGCGGCAAATTGGCGTGCCTCGACCAGCCCGCGAATATAGCCCACCGCCGCGACCGGGTCGCCAGGCGCCGCCTCTGCGGCTGCCCGCAAATCGGCAAGGTCATCGTCAGTGCCAAAGGGCAGCGCGGGCGCCCGGGCCGGGAGCGCGGCACGATCAAGGAAACGCACTGCCCAATCAAGCTCGCCGATTGCTTCAAAGGATCGACCCACCAGCGTCAATGTCTCGCTATCGGCATCACCGCGCAGCGCAACGGGACGCAGAACGTCGAGCGCCCCGCGCCAATCGCCCGATCGCATCAACGCGCTTGCCAGCAGGCGGCGCGCCGGAATGTTCATCGGCTGCTGGCCGATAACGTGGCGAAGGCGCGCTACCGCCGGCTGATCGGCACCGCCGGCAAGATCAAGCGCCGCCATCAGCATCAGGGGTCCGGGCAAGGCGGCAAAGCTGCCCGACATCCGCCGGGCAATCGATTGGGCAAGATCGATCCGCCCCGCGCGCGCCGCCATCACCGCCTGCAGATAGAGTGCCTGCGCGCTATTGGGTCGCGAGACGAGCGCGCGGCGGGTTGCCGCCAGCATGTCGACCGTGCGCCCCGCCTCGCCCAGCGTGGCGGCATAGCCGATCAGCGCATCATGGTCGGCAGAGTCAA
This sequence comes from Pseudomonadota bacterium, assembly GCA_947474905.1. The sequence continues at coordinate 1,598 of CANJKQ010000082.1, forward strand.
TCTTCAGCGCGCCCTCAAACCAGGGCAGCGCCGCGACCAGGCCATATTGGCTGCGGATCAGCTCCCCCCTAAGCACCAGCGCGCGCACCAGTCGTGGGTCGAGCGCCAGGGCGCGATCGGCGGCGGCGGCGGCACCGGCAAGATCGCCCGTCATCTGGCGAACGCGCCCCAGATCCGCCCAGGCTTCAGCGTCCTTGCCAGCGGTGGAGGCCAGCAGATCGCCCAGCATTTCTTGTGCGCGCGGCATCTCGCCGCGTTGCGCCAAGGCCAGCGCCGCGATGCGCGTGGCATAGCCCGCATAGCGCGGATCGGCACGGCGCGCCTCGGCGAGCGCATGGGCGGCGTCACCCTGCAGCAGATAGGCATGGGCAAGCAGATGATGGGCACGGGTGGGCGCAAATCCTGCGTCGATCGCGCGCGTCACCTCGCCTTGCGCCGGCGCGCCGTCCCCCATCGCCAGCATGGCGCGGGCGAGAATGATATGGGCCAGCCCCGATTTCGGATCGCGCTGCACCGCCAGATGCGCATGCAGCCGCGCGGCGCTGTTATTGACTTGCGCGAGATAGGTCAGGCTCTGCCGCAATTCCTCGCGCGCCGCGACCGGATCGGCGGCGACAGGCATTGATCGCCACGCCGCGATTCCGCCCGCCACGACGCCCACCCCCAGCGCGGCGACGATGATCAGCGTCAGCCAGCGCCCCAAACGCCCGCCGTTCGACCGGCGCTTCCAGCTCCGACGTTTCCCGCCGTTCGTCCCGAGCGAAGTCGAGGGACGGGTAGAAACGGCATCCGCCTCTCCCCGTGTCTCGACGTCGCTCGACACGAACGGAGAAGAAGCGCGATCCGCTTCCCGCGTCGGCCAGTCAGCCCTGGAGTCCATAGGCCTTCATCAAATCATAGAGCGTGGGTCGGCTGATCCCGAGCAGCTTGGCGGTGGTGCTGATATTGCCGTCCGCCTGGGCAAGCGCGTGGCGGATCAACCGCTTGTCGGTCGCCTCGCGCGCCGCTTTCAGGTTCAGCGGCAGCGGCTCGGCATCGCCCGCCAGATCGAGATCGGCGGCGGTGACGAGCTTGCCATCGGCCATGATCACCGCGCGCTTCACCCGGTTTTCCAGTTCGCGGACGTTACCGGGCCAGCCCCAGGCGTTGATCGCGGCAATCGCGTCGGGCGCGAGGCCGTTGACGCCGAGCCGCATCTGGCTGGCATGGCGTTTGACGAAATGACGCGCGAGCAGCGCCGCATCGCCCGGCCGTTCCGCCAGCGATGGAATGCGCACGACGATTTCGGCAAGCCGGTAGTAAAGATCTTCGCGAAAGCGGCCATCGGCCACCATGGCATCGACGTCCTGGTGCGTTGCGCAGACGATGCGCGTGTCGACCGCGATCGGCTTGCGCCCGCCAATCCGCTCGATCGTGCGTTCCTGCAAGAAGCGCAACAGCTTGACCTGCAAGGGCAGCGGGATGTCGCCGACTTCATCAAGGAAAAGCGTGCCGCGATGCGCCAGCTCAATCTTGCCCTCGGTCGTCTTGACCGCGCCGGTAAACGCGCCCTTTTCGTGCCCGAACAGCTCGCTTTCGAGCAACGTTTCCGGAATCGCCGCGCAGTTGATCGCAACGAACGCGCCGTGGCGCCGCGGGCTGGCGTCATGCAGGCCACGCGCCAACAACTCCTTGCCAGTGCCGCTCGCCCCCAGCAGCATCACCGACACATCCGCCGGGGCCACGCGTTCGATGGTGCGGGTTACCTTCAGCATTTCCTGGCTGGCAGTGATGATGCCACCCAGCGCGGTAACCCCGGCGCTCGCCTCGGCCAGCCGCCGATTCTCGGCTTCCAGCGCCTGGACGTGAAAGGCGCGGCTGACGATCAGGCCCAGCGCATCGATATCGATCGGCTTCTGGTAGAAATCCCAGGCGCCATGGTCGATTGCCTTCAAGGCGCTTGCCTGCGCGCCGTGCCCGGAAGCCACGATCACCTTGGTGTCGGGCTTGAGCGACAGGATCGCGTCAAGCGTCTCAAACCCCTCGGTCACGCCATCGGGATCAGGCGGCAGGCCCAGATCGAGCGTCACCACCTCAGGCTCCTCGGCGCGCAGCAAGTCGATCGCCTGCGCGCGATCGCCGGCAACCAGAACCTGATAGCCATCATAGGCCCAGCGCAATTGCCGCTGCAGGCCCAGATCGTCCTCGACGATCAGCAATTTGCGATGTTCCGTCATGCGGCCTTCCCCAGATGATGCGGCGTGGCGCGCGGCAAGGTGACGCGAAACCGCGTGCCCTCGCCCTCGCGGCTGGCGACGCAAACGCTGCCCCCCATCGCCTCGGCCAATTGCCGCGCCTCAAAGGCGCCCAGCCCAAAGCCATTGGGCTTGGAGGAGACAAAGGGCTTGAACAGCTGGTCGCGAACGAAAGCGGGCGACATGCCGCTGCCGCGATCAATCACGTCGATGGAAACCTCCTGCGGTGTCGACGACAGCGCGATCATGACCGGTTCGGTCGGCGGGCTGGCCTCAATCGCGTTCTGGATCAGATGATCGAGCAACTGCGCCAATCGCGCCTCATCGGCGAGCACCAACGTATCGGCGTCGCCGCGCGTGACGATGGGATGCTGGGCGCGGCGACGGCGCGCCGCATCGTCGATCACCTGTTTGGCAGCAACCGCGCCAACCGCCTCGCCGCGCGTCCCGTGATGCTGCGACAGCCGCGCGAGCAGCCCGTTCATGCGCGCCGCCGAATCCTGCAAGGTCGCGATCATATCGGCGCGGAAATCAGGATTGTCGGCGTGGCGCTCCGCGTTGCGGGCGACCAGGGTCAGCTGGCTGACCAGATTTTTCAGGTCGTGCAGGATGAAGGCGAAGCGGCGGTTAAACTCTTCGAAGCGCTGGGCCTCGCCCAGCGCCTGTTGCGCGCGCGCCTCGGCAAGATAGCTCGCGACTTGCCGACCGGCGAGGCGAAGCAAGTCGAAATCTTCCCAATCGGGGCGTCGATCCACCGGTGGCCGCGCCAGCACCACCGCGCCTGCCAGCTGATCGCGATGGATCAGCGGCACCAGCACCCAGGCATCGGCGCGGTCGGTCAGCGATTGGGGAATGGCCGCCAGCTCGGCGGCATCAGCCGTGCCGTCGCGCACCGCGTCGAGTTCGACGATCCGGCCGGTTTCCGCCAGATAGGCGGCGAGCGCGGCAGTCGCTGTCGGGGTAAGCGGATCGGGTTCGGGCCAATTCCATGCAGCCCCCTGCCCAAGGCCCGACCCGTCTGGCACCAGCAACAGCCCGGCGGCAGAACAGGTAAGATCGGCAACCGCGCTCACAATGCGCTGTTCGAGCGGCGCGGCGCGGTCGCCCGGCTGGCCCAGCGTATCGGAAAAGCGCAGCCATTCGGCGCGATAATCATAGCGGTGGGTGAACAGATGCTTGGCAAGCTTCACCTTCAGCCATGCCTTCAACCAGGGTGTCGACGCGAAGGTGACAAGCGCGGTGGTGCTGCCCAGAATGAAGGCCGTCTGCCACAAGGGCGCGGCGTTCCCCCCGATCGCGGCAATCGCCCGGATCGCGAGCGCCATGCTGCCCAGATAGAAAACCCCGCCCGCGACGACCAGCGACTGGTAGGTGACGGTGCGCGACACGCGCAGCGTCCAATCGCCGTCGCGCACCACGGCAAGCGCAAAGACCGGGGCAAGCAACAGCGTGGCAAAGCCGCGCATCAGCACCGGCCAATCCGTGGCGCCGCCCAGATAGGTCCACCCCGCCACGCCCAGATCGCTCGCCCAAAGCGCGGCAAGCGCAATGATCGCCAGCCTGACGCCGCCGCCCGCGCGCCCCGCCAGGGCATCGTAAAGTTGGTGGACCAGCACCAGCGCTGTCATCGCCGCCATCATCGCCAACACGGCCTTGACCGAGCCTAGCGCCACCATGTCGGCCTGGGTGGCGGCGGCAGCGGCGGCCATGCCGAGCACCGTGCCGATGACGATCAGCACCGCGACAATCGCATAAAGCCACAGCACCGCCATCGCCGCGCCACGGCGCTGACCATCCCGCCGGACCAGGGCCAGCATGAAGCCCAGCCAGCCGAGCGCGCGCAATCCCTGGGTGATTTCGCCGGCAATGTCGCGGGCGCCCAGCCCCGCCAGCGCCAGCGCCCACAAGCCCGTAAGGGCAAGCGCGGCCACATAGGCCCGTCGCGGCAGCCCCGGTCGCGCGCGCGCGA
>CANJKQ010000083.1 GCA_947474905.1 Pseudomonadota bacterium
ACCAGGGATCAATCCAAATCGGCGCCAATCCCATCGGTTTGGCGAAGCGCGATGACGAACCAGCGGGCTCCGTCGCGCTCCATGCTCGCCAGCGACGCCCCGGCATGGGCGGCAACTGCGGCCAACTCCGCCGGCGCGGCAGGATCATCGGCGAGGATTTCGACCTCGGTTGCGCCCTCGCGCAAGGCCCGCGCCAGCCTGATCGCCGGCCAGGGACAGCGCAAGCCGCGTGCGTCTATTTTCACCGGTCGAACGGATTGCGCGAAGAGCGCAGGGTCAGCCGCACCGGCACCGCGCCGAAATCCAGGTCGCGCCTGATGCCGTTGACGAGATAGCGCTGATAGCTTTCGGGCAAATCATCCAGCCGGTTGCCGAACAATACAAAGCCCGGTGGGCGTGTCTTGGCCTGGGTGATATAGCGCAGCTTGATGCGCTTGCCGCCTGGTGCTGGCGGCGGATTGGCCGCGATGGCGCGTTCAAACCAGCGATTGAGTTCGCCGGTCGGCACGCGGCGCGACCAGGCACTGCGCGTCTTGAAGGCTGCGGCAATCAACTGGTCGAGCCCTCGCCCGGTCGCTGCCGACACGGTGAGCAGCGGCACGCCCTTTACCTGCGCCAGCCCCTCATCGAGCGCCGCGCGAATGCCGTTGAACAGCTTTGACGCGTCTTCCGCGACATCCCATTTGTTGATCGCGATGACGAGCGCGCGGCCTTCGCGCAGCGCTGCGTCGGCGATCTTCAGATCCTGCACTTCCAGCCCGCGCGTCGCATCGAGCAACAGCACGACCACCTCGGCGAAATCGACCGCGCGCAGGGCATCGGCGACCGAGAGTTTTTCCAGCTTGTCGGTAACGGCGGCGCGCTTGCGCATCCCCGCTGTGTCGATCAGCCGGACGGGCCGCATCGCACCGCTTTCAGGATCGGTCCAGGCCCAGTCAACCGCAATCGAATCGCGGGTGATCCCCGCTTCGGGGCCAGTAATCAGCCGTTCCTCGCCCAAAATGCGGTTGATCAGCGTCGACTTGCCCGCATTGGGGCGGCCGACAATGGCGAGCTTCACCGGCGCGCTATCTTCCGCTTCCTCGCCTTCCGCCGCTTCGCTCTCTTCCGCTTCAAGCCGCGCGCGCGCCGCATCGACGGGCGGCATCAGCATTTCGTAAAGGTCGGCGAGCCCTTCGCCATGTTCGGCCGACAGCGCGATGGGATCGCCCAGCCCCAGCGCCATCGCTTCGAGCAACCCTGACTCGCCGCTGCGCCCCTCGGCTTTGTTGGCAACGAGCACGATGGGCGTCGATGAGCCGCGCAGCCAGCGTGCTATCTCCGCATCCAGCGGCACGATTCCCGCGCGCGCATCGACCAGGAACAGCGCGGCATCGGCCTGCGCGATGGCCGCCTCGGTCTGCGCGCGCATCCGGCCCGGGAGCGTCGCTGCGTCCTTGTCCTCATAGCCAGCGGTATCGACGACGGTGAAATCGAGGTCGAACAAATGCCCCTCGCCCTCGCGCCGGTCACGCGTGACGCCAGGCTGGTCATCGACCAGCGCCAATTTCTTGCCGACCAATCGGTTGAACAGCGTCGATTTGCCGACATTCGGGCGGCCGACGATCGCCACCACGGGGAGCTTTGCCATGGCCGCTATCTAACGAGCCGGGGCAAAACTGCTAGGGGGCATCACTGCCACGCCCCTCCCGCCGGGAAAGGGCTTCGCTAAACTACCGATACGCCGTTAGCTTGCCCTTATCGTCGAGCAGATACAGCGTGTTGTTGGCCACAACAGGCGGCAGCGAGAAAGAGGCGTGACCCTTTTTGCGGCTGAGGACGCGGCCATCGGCGGGGGAAACGCTGACCACCTGCCCTTGCGAATTGAGCGCGATCAGCCGGCCACCGGCAAGAATGGGGCCGACCCAGGTAATCTGCTTGCCCTTGTGCTTTTTCATATTGGTGAAATTGCCCAGGTCGCTGATCCAGCGGATCTTGCCGTTGCCGCGCGCCAGACAGATCATCTTGGCGTCGTCTGTCACGACGAACAGCCACTCCCCCGCCAGCCAGGGCGTCGAAATCCCGGCGATATTTTCTTCCCACACGCGCTGGCCGCTCAACAGCTCAAGCGCCACCATGCGACCGCCCTGGCCGATGGCATAAACGCGGTTTTCGTCAATGACGGGGGAGGCGTCGATATCGGCAAGGCTGGAAACCGAGGTCGAGGTTACCGAGCGCGACAGCGTATCCTGCCACAGCGAGCGGCCATTCTCATAACGGAACGCGTTGAGCTCGCCCGACGAAAAGCCCGCGACCACCGTACTGCGGCCCGCCGATGGCGCCGCCACGCCAAACACGCCCTGCGATTCAAGCGTGCCCGACCCCGTCCATTGCACCTTGCCGTCATCCTGCGACAGCGCGAACAGCTGATTGTCCTGGGTCAGCGTGTAGATCGATCCATAAGCGACCGACGGCGCGCCGCGCAGTGGTCCGCCGGGCTTTGCTCGCCACAATTCCTTGCCGGTCTTGGCATCAAGCGCGACGACATCGCCCAGGCCATCGGTTGCGAACAGCTTGCCATTGTCGAAGCTGACCCCGCCGCCAAAACGTGCCTTGCGATTGCGTTTGTCGTGCGAAATGGCGACGACCCAGCGCTTGGCACCGGTATTGGCGTCGAACGCGTGGACGGCGGCGTTGACGTCCATCACATAAAGCCCGCCATCGGCGACGATCGGCGCGGCGCCCAGCCGCTGTTTGGGGTCGCTACCCGCAATCGATGCCGACCAAAGCCGCGACGGATCGGCCGCCAGCGCCACATGCCCCATCGACTTGGCGATATTGCCGCCGGGCTGCGCCCAGCTGTCATTGGGGGAAGCGGGCGGCAGCAGCACCTGCACATCGGCAATGGTGCGATCGGTATCGACGGCATTTTCCGACGCCAGGATCGGCACCCGCTCGCCCAATGTGGGCGTGTGGCGATGGCGGCCACCATGATGGCCGCACGCGGCGAGCGCCGTCGCGGCGGTCAGCGCCAGCAGAGTCCGAAGCCTGAATGTCATTTCTTCTTTTGATCCTCTGTCGCGGGCGTGCCGGATTTGGGCAGCGCGTTGTTTTCAATGGCGCTGCTCAGTTGAACGACGCGTTGCTTGATCGTGTCGGGGACTTCGGTGTCGCTGGCAACCAGCTGCAGCATCGCGCGCGCTTCGGCTGGCTTGCCCTTTTCAAGCTGCGCAATCGCCACCATCTCGCCCGCGCTGCCGAGCCAGGGTCCACCTTTGACGGCAAGCGGGCCGAGGCGGCTGATCACCGTGTCGGGCGGCAGCGTGTCGAATTCGGCCGAGGTCTGGCGGACTAGTGCCGCATCGCGCAAGGGCTGGGGCACCGATGTGTCTTGCGCAATCGCCGCGAACTTCGCTGCGGCTTCCTTCAGCTTGGCCGCGCCGCCCGCACCCGAGACATCGCGCAGCGCAAGGTCGGCCTGCACCGATTGCGCCAGCGCCCGATAGATGGGGCGGCCAGAGGTCGCGATCGTCGCAAGCTGTTTCGCCGCCTCGGCGGTTTTGCCCGCGCCGAGCGCGTCATAGGCGTCGTTCAGCTGCTGGCTGGTCGCGGCTGCCTGGCTTTCCTGCCAATGCCGCCACCCCAGGACACCGGCGAGCAGCGCCAGACCGGCGACGACCGCGCCCAGGCCGATCCGGCCATAGCGACGCCACAGATCAGCCAGCTGATCGCGGCGGAGCTCTTCATCGACTTCGCGCAGGAATGCTTCGTTGCTTTGCGGCGGAACGGCCAAGACCTAAAGGCTCCATAGGGTAGGAAAGGCGCGGACCTTAGCGGCGGGTCGTGCGAAAAAAAAGGACTCAATCCTTGGGCTGATATGTCTGGTCCAATCCCGGAAAGGCACGGCTTTTGACCTCGCCCGCATAGGATTGAACCGCGGCGGAAATACGGCCAGCCAGGTCATCATAGCGTTTCACGAAGCGCGGCGTGCGATCAAACAGGCCCAGCATGTCTTCGGCGACCAGCACTTGCCCATCGCATTGCGCCGATGCGCCGATGCCGATCGTCGGGCAATCGATGCTGCGGGTGATGTCGATCGCGATCGGCTCGACAACGCCCTCGATCACCAGTGAAAAGGCGCCCGCGCGGGAAATCGCCAGCGCATCGTCGATGATCTTGGTCGCTTCCGCCTGCGTCCGCCCGCGCGCGCCATAGCCGCCAAGCATGTTGACCGCCTGCGGCGTCAGGCCGACATGGCCCATCACCGGAATGCCGCGCTCGCTCAGAAACTGGACGGTCGGCGCCATTGCCGCGCCGCCTTCCAGCTTCACTGCTGCGGCGCCGGTTTCCTTCATCAGCCGCGACGCACTTTCAAACGCCTGTTCGGGCGAACGCTCATAGCTGCCGAACGGCATGTCGATGACGACGACAGCGTGATAGCTGCCGCGCACCACCGCCGCGCCATGCGCCGCCATCATCTCGAGCGTGACAGGCACGGTCGAGGGCAAGCCGTAGATCACTTGCCCCAGGCTGTCGCCGACAAGCAGCAGGTCGCAATGCGGGTCCATGATCTGCGCCATGCGGACCGTATAGGCGGTCAGCATCACCAGCGGTTCCTTGCCCTTGCGCTGGCGGATCGCGGGCACCGTCAGCCGCTTCATCGGCGCCGGCGTCGGGTTGGCGCGGCTGGTCGAGGTATCGAGCGTGTAGGTGGTGGACATAGCGCGCGCTTCTACGCCGCTTGACCGCGCGGCGCTAGCTGATCCAGCGCCGCCCGCCCGAAACGCTCGCCGTCCAATAGCCGAACACCGCCATCACGAACACGATGACCGGGAAGCCCGCCGCCGCGACCAAACCCTTATGCGCGATAATGTCGGTTGCGCCGAACATCCAGCCGAACTGAATGACGACGCCGATCAGCGAGAACAGATACAGCGGCATGGCGAGTCGCGACCGGATCACCAGGCACAAGGCGCCGACCAGCGCGGTCAGCGTCGCCAGCCCAAAATCATAGATGAACCAGATCGGCAGGCTGTGGAGCAGCCCGCGGTCATAGGCATCCATCGCCTCGACCTGCGCCTTGCTCAGCGTCAGCTGCGCATAAAAGGCGGCTACCCCCGCCAGCGCCCAAAACAACAGGATGACGGTCACCACCCAATACCAGGTCGGCGCCTTTTCGCGTTCGGCCATTGCAGTTTCCCCCCAAACGGCGATGGTCATACACCCATCCACCACCGTTCGCCCTGAGCTTGTCGAAGGGCAGCTCTTCCTCGCGAAAAGAACCGGGCTTCGACAAGCGCAGCCCGAACGGATATCAGAAGCTGTACGCCCTCCCTCGCCGGGCGGTAACCTGCGTCAGGCGGAATGATTTGGCAATGCACCAGATGCGTCAGTTGACCTCAACGCCCTTCCAGAAAGCGAAATGGTCCTTGATCTCGGCGGCGGCGGACTTGGGATCGGGGTAATACCAGGCCGCATCCTTGTTGCGCTCGCCATCGACGACGATGGTCTTGTAGCTTGCCGTGCCTTTCCACGGGCAGACGCTGGTGGTCGTGCTATCCTCAAACAGGCTGGGGTCGATCGAATCGGCGGGGAAATAATAATTGCCCTCAACGACAACGGTGTTGTCGGACTTGGCAAGCACCTTGCCCTTCCAGGTGGCGGTCGGCATGGCAAATAACTCCGTTTGGGTTGCGGCGGCGAGATGGGATGCCTTGCCAGCCCCCGCAAGCGGCGTTCAGGTGAAGTGCGCGGCGTAACGGTCAGGCGCGAAGCCAACCAGCACCGTATCGCCG
>CANJKQ010000084.1 GCA_947474905.1 Pseudomonadota bacterium
AGCGCTTGTTGCACGCCATGTTGGTGTCATAGAAATAGGGACAACGCGTGCGCTGGAGCAGATTGCCGCCAACGCTCGCCTTGTTGCGCAGCTGGGGCGAGGCGCCCGCCAGCAGCGCGCGGGCGAGCACCGGCCAGCGCGTGCGCACCCGCGCGTCCGCCGCCAGATCGCTGTTGGTCACCATCGCGCCGATCAGCAAGCCGCCATCGGCGGTGTCCTCAATATCGCTCAACGCCAGCCGACTGATATCGACGAGCTTGTCGGGCGTTTCGATCTGCAATTTCATCAAATCGAGCAGATTGGTGCCGCCCGCAATAAAGCGCGGCTGCCCCTCGCCCATCGCTGCGACCGCGCGATCGGGGCTGGCAACGCGGAGATAATCAAACGGCTTCATGCTGCCTCTACCTCGGCTTCGATCACGCCTGCGCCATCAACGCCCGCCACGTCGGCAATGGCATCGACGATATTGGGATAGGCCGAGCAGCGGCAGAGATTGCCGCTCATCCGTTCGGCAATCTCCGCACGGCTGAGCGTCGGTGCGTTGAGGTCGGCACTGGCATGGCTGGCCCAGCCCGCCTCCACCTCGCCCAGCAGGCCGACCGCCGAACAGATTTGCCCCGGCGTGCAATAACCGCATTGATAGGCATCGTGCCGGACGAACGCCTCCTGCAGCGGCGCCAGCGCATCCGGCGCGCCCAACCCCTCAATCGTTACAATCTCGTCATCCTGATGCATCACCGCCAGCGTCAGGCACGCATTGATCCGCCGCCCGTTGACCAGGATCGTGCACGCACCGCACTGGCCATGGTCGCAGCCTTTTTTGGTGCCCATCAGCCCCAGATCGTTGCGCAGCACATCAAGCAGCGAGGCGCGGATATCGGGTTCGGACTCACAGGCGCGACCATTAACGGTAAAGTGCATATTGATCCCCTATGATACACTCTGATGCTGGCGCGAGCGGCCGGTTTGTGCCAGTTAAAGTAGGCATGGCGGGAGCGGATTGCCATATGAAGGCTGTGACGTTGCGTGGCTATACGCGCTTTTGGGTGATGATTGCGGCCGTGCTGCTGGCACCGGCCGCTGCATTGGGGCAGGATGCCCCGATTGTGCAGTCCATGTCGCGTCCCCTTGTCATCGCCCATCGCGGCGCCAGCGGCTTCCGGCCCGCAAACACCCTGGCCGCCTATGATCGCGCGATCGCCTATGGCACCGATTTCATCGAGCCTGACCTGGTGCTGACCAAGGACAATGTCTTTGTCGCCCGGCATGAAAATGAGATCAGCCAGACGACCGATGTCGCGCAACATCCCGAATTTGCTGGCCGCAAGACCACCAAGGTAATTGATGGCAAGAGCCTTACCGGCTGGTTCACCGAGGATTTCACCCTTGCCGAATTGAAAACGCTGCGCGTCAAAGAACGGTTGCCGCAGCTGCGCCCCCGCAACACGCGCTATGACGGCTTGTTCGAGGTGCCGACGCTCGCCGAAATCATCGCGCTCGTGAAGCAACGCTCGACCGAGCTTCATCGCACCATCGGCATCTATGCCGAGATCAAGCATTCCAGCTATTTCGCCTCGATCGGCCTGCCGATGGAGGCCAAGCTCGCCGCCGAACTGAAAGCGGCCGGGTGGGACAAGCCGCACGACCCGGTGTTCATCCAGTCGTTCGAAGTCAACAATCTGAAGGAACTACGCAAGCTGACGGGGTTGCGCCTCATCCAGTTGCTCGAGGCGACCGGCGGGCCAGCCGACAATGCCCATCCGAGCTACGCCGCGATGACCACGCCGGCCGGCCTGCGCGAGATTGCCGGCTATGCCTGGGGGATCGCCCCCAACAAGGCGTTGATCCAGGATGGCGATTTGATGCCGACCACCCTGGTCATCGACGCGCATGCCGCCGGACTGCGCGTCCACCCCTGGACGTTCCGGCTGGAAAACACGTTTCTTCCCCAAAGCCTGCGCGTCGGCAATGATCCCGCCGGGCGCGGCCATCTCGACCTCGAAATTCGCCGCTTCATGGTTTTGGGCGTCGATGGCTTCATCACTGACGATCCGGGCGTCGCCGTGCGCGCGCGCAACGCGATGTTGAACAGCTGAGCCGTTTCGGTGCCGTCGTCGGCGCGCGGCAATAATCAGGTCGGGGGCGACTTGGCCTGCGGCATGCCGGTGATCAGCCGCGCGCCGCGATCAAAAGTGAGGTAGCTCCACGCCCATTGCGCGCCCACGATCAGCCGGGCGCGAAAATCGGTGAGGTAGAAAATATGCGCGGTTGACCAGATCAGCCACGCCAGAAAGCCATGCAGGCGGATGCGGCCGATATCGGCAACGGCGCGCTTGCGCCCGATCGTGGCGAGATTGCCGTAATTGCGATAGCGAAATCGCTGGCGTGGCTTGCCGCCGCGCGCCAGCCGGGCGATTCGCCGCGCGACGAACTGGCCCTGTTGCTTGGCGGCGGGCGCAACGCCGGGCACAGGCTTGCCATCGCGTCCCGCCACCGACGCGGTATCGCCGATCACGAAAATTTCGGGATGGCCGGGAAGCGCCATTTGCGGATCGACCAGCACGCGGCCAGCGCGATCCGACGCCGCCGCCAGCCATTCGGCCGCGGGCGACGCCCGCACACCCGCGCCCCAGATGATCGCGGCGGCGGAAAGCGCCTCGTCGCCGATCATCACAGTGCCATCGCGAATGTCGGTCACCCGCGCACCAAGCCGCAGCTCGACCCCAAGCTCGGTCAGGGCGCGCTCGGCATGCGCAGATAAATCGGGCGGAAAACTGGCCAGCACGCGCTCCCCTGCCTCGATCAAGATCACGCGGATGCATTCGGGTGAAATATGCGTGAAGTCGAGACCGGCGCTGTGCCGCGTCAGCTCGGCGATCGCGCCCGCCATTTCAACCCCGGTCGGCCCGCCGCCGATCACGACGAAGTTGAGGGTTTGGGCGCGCGTATCGGGGTTTTGCTGGCGTTCGGTTTCGGCGCGTTCCATCGCGATCAGCAAGCGGGCGCGGACGCGGATGGCATCGTCGATCGTCTTGATGCCCGGCGCTGCCGCTTCCCAATCGTCGCGGCCGAAATAGCTGTGCCGCGCACCCGTCGCGATGACGACCATGTCATAGTCGACCGTCCCCCCGCTCGCCAGCGCGACCTTGCGCGCCGCCTTGTCGATCCCGGTCACGGTATCGAGCAGCACGCGGGTATTGTGGTGGCCGCGGACGACCGCGCGGATGGGGGCGGCAATGTCGGCGGGCGACAGCGCGGCGGTCGCCACCTGATAAAGGAGGGGCTGAAACAAATGGTGGTTCTGGCGATCGATCATCGTCACGCGGACGGGCGCGTCCTTCAGCCCGCGTGCCACGGCCAATCCGCCGAAGCCGGCGCCGATGATGACGATTTCGGGCGGGGGTGATCGGCGGGCCATGGCGCAGTCTCTCCCCCCTCAATAACGCGTCGGCGCGTGGGCCTTGCCCGCCCTTGCAGCGTCGCGGCGTTGCTTCGCCCCGGGTTCGCGTGGCGACGCCGCTGTGCTAAACGCCAAATCATGACTGACGCAACCGCCATCTCGACTCTGGTTCCGGCAGGCGCTGCCGCTGACTGGACGGTGCCGCAGGATTGGGCGCATTATACTGCCGAGGAACATGCGATTTGGGATACGCTGTTCGCGCGGCAAGCCCGGCTGCTGCCCGGTCGCGCGTCGGACGCCTATCTTCGCGGGCTCGATGTGCTCAAGCTGTCCAAGCCCGGCATTCCCGACTTTGCCGAATTGTCCGATCGGCTGATGACGCTGACCGGCTGGCAAGTCGTCGCGGTGCCGGGGCTGGTGCCCGATGATGTGTTTTTCGATCACCTCGCCAATCGCCGCTTTGTCGCGGGCAATTTCATCCGGCGGGCCGACCAGCTCGATTATCTGCAGGAGCCCGACGTTTTTCACGACGTGTTCGGCCATGTGCCGATGCTCGCCGACCCCGTCTTTGCTGATTACATGGCGGCTTATGGCCGGGGTGGGCAACGAGCGCTGGGCCTGGGCGCGCTGAAGCAATTGTCGCGGCTTTACTGGTACACGGTCGAATTCGGGCTGATCGCCGAGCCGGATGGCTTGCGCATCTATGGCTCGGGCATTGTCTCGTCAGCGGCGGAAAGCGTCTTCGCGCTCGACGATCCTAGCCCCAACCGCCTTGGCTTCGATTTGAAGCGCGTGATGCGGACCGAATATCGCATCGACGATTTCCAGCAGAATTACTTTGTCATCCCGAGCTTCGACGAATTGCTGCGGGTGACGGTGGAGACCGACTTCGCGCCGCTTTACGCGGAGATATTGGCGCAACCCCATATTCCGATCGCGACGATTCTGCCGGAGGATGAAGTGATCACGCGGGGAACTCAGGACTATGCGCTGGCCAAGGGTGGCGCGGCGGTGCTGGGGTAGGGCGTCGGCTGGCCTCTTCAACGACCCACCCCAACCCCTCCCTTCCAGGGAGGGGCTTTTGGTGGAGGCTGCGTTCTTCCATCCCTTCGAGGGAGGGGCTTTTAGTGGAGGCTGTGCGCTCCCCTCCCTCAAAGGGAGGGGCTGGGGGCTGGTCTTGCGAGCGACGTCCTCAGCCGATCATCCCCCGCACCCTCAGCCGCAAAATCGTCCAGTCGCCCAGGACGATCCGCCCGGCGACCCTGAATCCCTGTCGTCGATAGGCCCGTGCCACCGCCGCCGCCTGCGTCGTCAGCAACCCTGCCAGCACCAGCTGCGCGCCCGGCGCGGCAATGGCGGCGATGTCGGGGGCGAGCTCGATCAGCGGGCCGGCCAGGATATTGGCGATGACGAGGTCATAAGGCGCGCGGCGCTGAACCATCGCATCCTGTGTGCCATCCGCCACCGTCAGCGCGACGCGGCCCTGGCGCTGGCCGAGCGGCACGCCGTTGATCGCGGCATTCTCCGCCGTTACCTCGATCGAAACGGGGTCGATATCGGTCGCGGTCGCATAAGCGCGCGGCCAGAGGTGGAGCGCGGCAAAAGCGAGCAGCCCCGTGCCCGTACCGATATCGATCAGATTGTCGACCCGCGTGCCGGCGCGTTTCATCGCGTCGAGCATTTGGAGGCAACCCGTCGTCGTCTCATGATGCCCGGTGCCAAAAGCGCGGCTCGCTTCGATGCGGAAGGCGCGCAGGCCCGGGGGCATGCCCCCCGTATAAGCCGCCGTATGAACGAAAAACCGGCCCGCGCGTACGGGTTCGAGCCCCGCCTGGCTCAGCGTCACCCAATCCTCGTCCGCGATCTTTTCAATCACCGGGTCAGCGTTGCGCGCGCTCGGCACCAGCGCGCGGACGGCGGCGACCACCGCCTTGCCCGGCTTTTCAGCGAAATAGGCGTCGAGCCGCCAGTCGCTGGGGTCATCAAGCGTGGCCTCGCGCGTCAGCAGCACCGGCGTCGGCTCGATCAGCGCGAGCGACTCCATATCGACTTCGATCGCCTCAGCTTCGGCGCGCGTGCAGGGCAAAGTGAGTTTCCAGCTAGTCATGATGCGGGCTGTAAACGCTGAACCGCCGCCGTCAAACCATCGTCATGGCGTGTCAGGCTTGGGCCGGGGAAGCAATCCAGCCATGTTGCCTGCGTGGGCCCGGATTGCTTCGCGAACGCTTGCAATGACGACCCAAACGCGACGAAGCGGCGGCTTCGCTATTCGTGCCGCAACGCATCGATGGGGTTCAGGCTCGCCGCGCGGCGTGCCGGGAAATAGCCGAACAC
>CANJKQ010000085.1 GCA_947474905.1 Pseudomonadota bacterium
AGGAATCGGTGGCGCCGCACAGTTCGCAGGCGCCGCCCCAGCGTTGCGTCTCGAACGGCTTGCCATCAAGATGCAGGCTCTCAACCTCCGTATAGGGCGGGATGGCGTAGATGCGCTTTTCCCGTCCGGCGCCAAACAGCTGCAATGCCGCACAATTGCCGAGTTTCGGATTGTCGAAGGATGGGATCGGCGACGGCGACATCACATAGCGCTGGTTGGTCAACACTGGGTGCGAGGATGTCGAAGTCGCGCGCCCGAGCCGCGCATAGCTTTCATACAAGCCGACATAAGGCAGCGCATATTCGCGATAGGCATGCATCGCCCGCGTTTCGGTCTCCCGCGGCTCGAAGAAACGCAGCGGCTCGGGCTGCGGCACCTGGTAAACCAGGATTTGCCCCTCATGCAGCCCATGTTCGGGAACGCGGTGGCGCGTCTGGATGATCGTTGCGGCCTCGGTATCTTCGGTCGTCGCGACCGCCGTCACCTTCGCGAAGAAGCTGCGGATCGAAACGGCGTTGGTCGTGTCGTCAGCGCCCTGATCGATGCACTTGAAGACGTCGTCGCTGCCGATCAGGCTTGCGGTCACCTGCATCCCGCCAGTGCCCCAGCCATAAGGAATCGGCATCTCGCGCGAACCAAACGGTACCTGATAACCGGGAATGGCAACCGCCTTCAGGATGGTGCGGCGGATCATCCGCTTGGTCTGCTCATCGAGATAAGCGTAGTTATAGCCCGCAAGCGTCTCCGCACCGTTGATGGAGGGCGCTGTCATTCTGCCGCTTCGGCCAGATCGACGCCCGGCTCCTCCTGTGCATCGCTCGCCCCGTTCGCGTGAAACCAGTCGGCGCGCATCGTCCGCAGCCGGTGCAGATCGGCCTGGAAATCGACATAATGCGGCAGCTTGAGGTGGAGGACAAAGCCCGACGCCTCGACATGATCGGCATGGGCAAGGACAAATTCCTCGTCGGCGGCGCCCCGGGGATTGTCGGCAGCGCGACCCGCGGCGAGCGCGCGATCGACGATCGCCATCGCCATCGCCTTACGCTCCGACCGGCCGAACACCACCCCATAACCGCGCGTGAAATAGGGCGGGCGATCAGGTTCTTCGGCGACATTGCCGATCATCTGGCATTCGGTCAGCGTGATGTCGGCGATATCCACCGGAAAGCCGAATTCGGGCGCATCGATCGTCACCAATACCTCACCCATCCTTACTTCGCCGCATAAGGGATGATCGCCGCCCCAGCCACGCAACGCCGAATAGCTGAGCGACAGCAGAAACCCTTCGTCGCCGCGCGCCAGGGCCTGTAGCCGCTGGTCACGCTCGGCCGGGTAGCGCGGCGGATCTCGCGTCAGGTCATAAGGCGGCGCTGCGTCTGACATTGGCAATTCGGTCTGGAGGATGCCTTCCGCCGCCATCGCATCGGCAATCGTCTTTACGACCGGCTCAAGCGGCGCGGCAGCAATCTCGGCGGCTGGTGGTGTTGCTCCAGCTTCCGCCGCGAGCGAGAAGTCGAGCAGGCGGTGCGTATAATCGAAGGTCGGCCCCAGAATCTGCCCGCCCGGCAGGTCCTTATAGGCTGCCGACACGCGGCGTCGCACTGCCATTGCGGTGGTGTCGACCGGTTGGCTGACGCCGAACCGGGGGAGGGTGGTGCGATAGGCGCGCAGCATGAAGATCGCCTCGCCCACATCGCCCCACGCCTGCTTCAGCGCGAGCGCGGCAAGATCGGGGTCATAGCACGACCCCTCCGCCATCACGCGGTCAACCGCCAGCCCCATCTGTTCACGGACTTGCGCAACGGTGATTTCCGGGACTGCCGGATCGCCGCGCCGCTCTTCCGCGAGCAGCTTGTGCGCCGCCTCGATCGCCTTGGCCCCGCCCTTGACCGCGACATAGGCCATCAGTCGATCTCCTCGATATGGATGGTCCGGGGAATCGCCAGCAGCTCGGTGCCAGCGGTCAGCAGCAGATCGATACCAAGCGGCAATAGTGGCCGCAACGCCTCCCGCTCCTGCCAGAATTGCGGCGGCAAACCCTGCGGCGCCAGCGCGATGGACCCGTCAATGCCCGGACCAGTGGCAAGCAATGGCCGACCGCCCATCAGGGCGTCGCATTCAACGATCAGCGTCGTCGACAGGTCAGGACGTTCCGGATCGTCGAGCCGCGCCGATGACAGGGGCGGCATGGCATCGCCACAGCCGATCAGCGCAAAATCAGCCGACAGATCATCCCTGGACGAGATTAAGCACCCGGCGTGAAAGCGCAGCCACGGGCCGACCCCGTCGCGCAACGAGGGGGAAAGCCACAGTGTAACGTCAAGGTCGAGCAAGGTCAGCGCCAGCGTCGCAGCGGCCACGCTCAGCGCTGGCGGCGGGTCGATGGCAAGGCCGATCGACTGGATACGGCCCGGATAGCTGGTCGCCGACAGAATGTGTCGAAAAGCGTGTTGGGCGTCCCGAGCGGGGTCGGCAAACCCGGCGTTGAGCTCGATCTGCGGCGCCATGATCAGCGTGCCTCCGGCGCAAGCGTGAAGAAATCGACGCGCGTGGCGGCGGTCTTGCGGGCGGCAAGCACCCGTTGTTCCTCCGCCTCGCGGGCCAAGGGCTCGATAATCGCCTGCGACAGCTCGTCATGATGGTCGGGTAATTGCAGCAATGCGTCGAGCCAGGCTGCGGCTTCGCTATGCGCCACATTGCTGCCCCGGACATAGCTGTGGCCCAAAGTGCCATCGGCGAGCCGCACCGAGCAGCGTGTGACGGTCATTTCGCCCAGATTGAACGCCGCACCGGTTCCGCCCGCGCGTCCCCGGACCATCACGAGCCCCGTCTCAGGGCCGCGCAGCCGCTCATAAGAGGGGGGCGGCCCATAAGCCGTGACCAGCCTTTGCAGCGAAGCCCCGTCAGCCTTGGCGAGCACGCTGACCCAATATTGGCGCCTCGCGACAAAGGCCGCGTCGGCGGACGAGATGGTCACAATCTGCCTCGCGGCCAGGGTATCGGTTCAATGCTGCTGCCCCTAACGCTGCCGCATGAACATTTTGTGGCAACCACCCAAAAAGTTGAACGTTCGTTCTGTCGCGATTCGTTCTGGCTTTGGTCGTGGCATTTGGCTGTGGATTTTTGCCCACAGTCGGAGAAATAGTAAAAAATTCCTGGTTTCGGCTCGGTGCCTTTCACCCTTGCGCCAAGGGCGTACCAAATCTGAAAACCCTTATAAACGAATGTATTGTTTGTATCCGACCGCGCTCGACAGCCCCTTTTTCTACGCTGGCAGGCGCATGCTGCGCCGCAAAATTGAAACAAAAACCCAACGCTGAGAGTCACAAAAGCCAGATAGCGCAGCGCCCGAATCAACCTCGGGGGACCTGTGATGATTACCAACACCGTGATTGCACGACGGCTGCTGTGTGCCACCGCGCTGTGCGCTGGCGTCGTCGCCATGCCTGCCCATGCCGCGACCGATCCCGCAACGGCGACCGACCCTGCACCCGCGACCAACCCTGCCGACGACCAGAAGCAGGACGCCAATGGCGGCCTGTCGGAAATCGTCGTCGTTGCGCAGAAGCGTGAGGAAAATCTTCAGAAGACGCCGATTTCCATCTCGGTGTTGAAAGCGGAAGATATTGGCAACCGCCACATTCAGTCGCTGCTCGACCTTCAGGACGGTTCGATCCCCAGCTTGCGCATTCTCCCGTTCTCGGGCCGGCCCTTCAGCCTGGTGCTCAACATCCGCGGCGTCGGCGTGCTCGGTGACAGCAACCAGCCGGCGCGCGATGGCGGCGTCGGCGTCTATGTCGACGGTGTCTATCTCGGCCGTCCGCAGGGCCTGAATTCGGCGCTTTACGACGTTGAGAGCATTGAAGTTCTCAAGGGCCCGCAAGGTACGCTGTTCGGGCGCAACACCGAAGGTGGCGCGCTCAATATCGTTACCAAGAAGCCGACCGGCAAGTTCGGCCTGTCGATCCTGGGCGGCGTTGGCAATTACGGCAGCTATGAAAGCGAACTTCACCTCAATCTGCCGGAAACCCACAATTTCTCGCTCAAGGTGGATGGGCTCATCACCACCCGCGGCGGCACTGTGCGCAACACCTATCCCGGCGCATCGAACTTCAACGCCTATGACCGTCGTGGCGCCCGTGCGCAGCTGCTGTGGAAGCCGCTGTCGAACCTCAGCGCGCTTTATGCCTATGATTATGTCAACGACGCGTCGACCGTCGGCTATACGCAGCGCGTCCAGGCGGGCACCGGGTTTGTGCCCGCCGTGGCGCTCCAGCCGACGCGCGCCGATGTCGTCGATTATGGCGTTCCGCTCCAGCCCAGCATCGGCAGCCAGAGCGGCCATTTGCTGACGGTGCAATGGCAGGCGCTGCCGCATCTGATGATCAAGTCGATCTCGTCCTATCGCGAGCTGGCGCAGAACCAGTTCGATGGCGGCGGCTTCAACAACGCTGCCTATGTCATCCAGGCCGCGCCCACCGGCATTGTCCAGCGCGACAACGTCGATGGCCGTTACAGCCTCGCCGCTTTCTATCAGTATCAGTACAGCCAGGAACTGCAGGCGATCGGCGAGATTGGTCGGGTCAAATATGTGGTGGGCGGCCTCGCTTATTACGAACATGTCCGCGACCAGGCGCAGGCGTTCAACGTCGGCTATCTCGATACCAACGGCAACTTCATCGTCCAGCTGCCTGGGCCGACCAACCTGATCAATAATCAGGTTATTCCGGGCACGACCACGCCGCTGCCGATCACCAATGCCGTGACGCCGCTCTACCCCTATGCCGGTGTCGACCGCGCCAGCATCGCGCGGACGCAAAGCTATGGCGTGTTTGGCCAGGCAACCTGGACCCCGGCCATATTCGACGATCGCCTGCATCTGACGGGCGGCATTCGTTGGACCTATGACCTGAAGAAGGGCACGCTGCTCATCACCAACAACTATCCGCCGCTCAACCGCGACACGACCTATCGCCCCATCGACTTCCGTGGATCATGGAAGCGCGTCGATCCGATGGTCAACATTGCGGTCGACGTGACGCATGACCTGCAGGTCTATGGTAAGTGGAGCACGGGCTATAAGTCGGGCGGCGCCAATTCGCGCTCGCTCAACTATCGTGCGTTCGATCCGGAATCGGTGTCGGTCTTCGAACTTGGGTTGAAGAGCGAGTTCCTCGATCACCATGTCCGCTTCAACATTGCGGGCTATACCGGTATCTACAAGAACCAGCAGGTCGACTTCAGCGTTCCTTATTATTGCTTCAGCTCGACGGGCACGGTCATTCCCTGCGTCGGCTCGGTGATTACCACGCGCACGACGACCAACACCTATAATACGCCGGTGCATGGCAAGATCAGCGGTGTTGAAACCGAACTGACCATCGCGCCGGTCCGTGGCCTGACGCTGTCTGGCCAATATACCTATGCCTATGTCCGGGTCGGTGCTGCGGTTGATCCTTACTGCGAAACCCAGGCGAGTGGCGCTTGCGTGATCGATTTGACGCCACGTGCGCAGCAGGGCGTCTTGACGCCGGTGCATTCGGCGTCGGGCCAGATCGATTACGAAATGCCGCTGGGTGATTTCACCTTTAACGGCCACATTGACGGCGCGTGGGACTCGGGTTCGTTCAACAGCAGCAACCCCAACGCGGTTGGCGTGTACAACCCGCGCAGCCAACCCGGCTTGATCATCAACAGCCGCGTTTCGCTGGGCGAC
>CANJKQ010000086.1 GCA_947474905.1 Pseudomonadota bacterium
CCTTCTCGTGCTGATTTTCGCGGTATCGTCGACCGTTATCGTACGCGAAACCCAGCAGGCGGTGGTGCTGCGCTTTGAGCAGCCAGTGGCGACGATCAACGCCTGGCGCCCCGGCCAACCCTTTGGCTCCACCGATGCGGGGCTCCATTTCCGCATCCCGTTTTTCGACCGGGTGGTATGGGTCGACAAGCGCGTGCTGGATGTCGATCTCGACAATCAGCCGGTGCTGTCGGCCAATCAGGATCGGCTGGATGTCGATGCCTATGCCCGCTATCGCATTGTCGATCCGTTGCGCGCGGTGGTTGCAACCGGCAGCACGGGGGACACCGAAAGGCGGGTGAGCGACCAGCTCGCGCCGTTGCTGGGTTCGGCCCTGCGCAACGAGCTTGGCAAGCGCCAGTTCAGCGAATTGTTGAGTCCCGAGCGCGGCATCGTCATGCATAATATTCAGGCGGGGCTGCAGGCCAAGGCCAGTGAATATGGCGTGCGCATCGTCGATGTCCGCATCCGCCAGGCCGAACTGCCCGAAGGGAGCCCGCGACAAAGCGCGCTCGCCCGGATGCGCAGCGCGCGCCAGCAACAAGCCGCCACCATCCGCGCCCAGGGGCTGAAAGAAGCGCAGATCATCCAGGCCGAAGCTGACGCGCAGGCATCGCGCATCTATGCCGAAAGCTTTGGCAAAGACCCGAAATTCTATGACTTTTATCGCGCCATGCAGTCTTATCGCACGACTTTTGGCGCCGATGGATCAAGCCCGTCGGGTGAGACCAACATCATCCTGTCACCCAATAGCGACTATCTAAGACAATTTGAGGGGCGCCAACGCTGACAGTTCGTTCATATTCAAACGTCGTTCAGCATTGGCTCGCATAACGGGCCGCATTGGCTGGACCATCATTGAGAGGAAATTGCTGACGTGCGTTACGCCTATGCCCTGACCGGTGCGCTGCTGCTGAGCGCCACTGCAGCGACGATGACGATCAATCCCATCGCCGCCGCAGGCGCGCAGACCGCGCAGAACGATCCTGCCGCGATGGCGAGCCTGGCCCCGCGGGCAGGCGCGCCGCTCAGCTTTGCTGATCTGGTTGCCCGGTTGCAGCCCGCCGTTGTCAACATCTCGACCAAGCAAAGCCTGAAAGTGCGCCCCCAGGCCAATCCGTTCGCGGGCACCCCCTTTGAACAGTTTTTCAACGGCGCCCAGGGCGGCGGTGACGGTCGGCCGATCACCCAGCGCGCGCAATCGCTGGGCTCGGGCTTCATCATTTCGCCTGACGGCTATGTCGTGACCAACAACCACGTCGTCGCGCCCGGCGCTGAGGGAGCGACGGTCGATTCGATCACCGTCACGCTGGTGGACGGCAAGGAATATACCGCCAAGCTGGTGGGCCGCGACCAGGCCTCTGACCTTGCTCTGCTCAAGATCAACGCAACCAACCTGCCCTTCGTCCGCTGGGGCGATTCGACCAAGGCGCGGGTTGGCGACTGGATCGTCGCGATCGGTAACCCCTTCGGCATCGGCTCGACCGTGACGGCGGGCATCGTTTCGGCATTGCACCGTGCGACTGACCTTGGCGGCAATGAGCGCTTCATTCAGACCGACGCCGCGATCAACCAGGGCAATTCGGGCGGCCCGATGTTCGATCTGTCGGGCAATGTGATCGGCATCAACTCGCAAATCTATACGCCCAGCCAGGGTAGCGTCGGCATCGGCTTTGCCATCCCGTCGGAGCAGGCCAAGCCTGTCATCGACACGCTGATGAAGGGCCAGTCGGTCAAGCGCGGCTATCTGGGCGTGCAGCTGCAGCCGCTCGACGAAGACGCGGCCGCCGCGGTGGGCCTGAAGAAGAATGAGGGCGAGATTGTCGGCTCGGTCGTCGCCGGCCAGCCTGCCGACAAGGCCGGGGTGAAGCCCGGCGATATCATCGTGCGCGTCAACGGCCAGCAAGTGACGGTTGATACGACCGTCAGCTACATTACCGCCCGGACCGCGCCGGGCACGCCGATCAAGCTCGACGTGCTGCGCCAGGGCCGGCCGGTGACCTTGACGGTCATTGCCGGAACGCGCCCCTCGGAGGACGCGCTGGCAAAGCTCGGCACGCCCGAAGGCAATGATGTCACGCCGAGCGAGCAGGACAAGACCGACAATAAGGCGATGAGCGACTCGCTCGGCCTTGAGCTGACAACGCTGACGCCGCAGATCGCCGCGCAGATCGGCGTTCCCCAGGATACCAAGGGCGTCGTTGTCGTTTCAGTCGATCCGTCGAGCGATGCGGCGCAGAAGAGTCTGCAGCGCGGCGACATCATCAGCTCGGTCAATCAGCAGCCCGTTGCCTCGGTCAGCGACGTGGTCCGCGCCATTTCCCAGGCGCGCGCCGCAAAGCGCGATTCGGTCCTCGTGCTCGTCCAGCGCGGCCCCACGACCAAGCGCTATATCGGCCTGCACATCAACTGATTGCGGCGAACAAAAAAGGCCCGCCCGGCACCATCGCCGGGCGGGCCATTTTACTACCGGCAATAATCAGCGGCAGCGGATCTGGCTGCTGTTCTGATCGATCGACTTGCCGATCAAGGCGCCAAGACCGCCACCGATCAGCGTGCCGACCGCGCGCGAGTGGCCGCCGTCGATCACATTGCCCAGGACGCCGCCGCCAACCGCACCGATGATGAGGCCAGTGGTGCCGTCATTGCGCTTGCAATAATAGCGACCGTCCGACCCACGATAGACGCGGTCATCCGCCGACAGCACACGCTCCTGGTAATTACCGCCGTCGCGATAATAGCGCGACGCGTCATAGCCATTCTCGTACCGATCATCCTGATAGCGCGGATCGCGATTGTCATAGCCGCGATCAGGATAGCGGTTGTCGTACCGCGCGCTGTTGGCACGCGCCTGCTGGTAACGGGCAAGTTCATCCTGGAACAGGCGAAGCTCGTTCTGGAAACGGCGCTGCGCAGCGTCAAAACGGGCATCGTCGGCGGGCGTCTGGGCGACGGCAGCGGCGGTCAACGCGGTACTGGCCAACGCCGCCAGCGCGGTCATGCGAGTGAAACGGGTCATCATCTTCTCCTTGCAAAAGCTGTCCCGGTTTAGAACGCTTTTCCGCCTAAACCCATGCTGAACGTGCGATCGCTTTATTCCGAAGCAAAGGCGGTACGATGACAGCATAAGCTCTATGCAGGCGCGGGCCGCATGTGCATGCTGATCCGATGACCGAAACCACCGCCGCGCCGCGCCCGCTTGCCGAACTCACGCTGCGCGGGATCGTGCTGGGCGGGATCATCACCTTTCTGTTCACCGCGGCCAACATCTATCTTGGCCTGAAGATCGGCCTGACCTTTGCCACGTCCATCCCTGCCGCGGTTATCTCCATGGCGGTGCTGCGGCTGTTCAAGGGCGCGACGATCCTTGAAAACAACATCGTCCAGACGATCGCCAGCGCGGCGGGCACGCTGGCGGCGATCATCTTCGTCCTGCCCGGGCTGGTGATGGTCGGCTGGTGGCACGGCTTTCCCTATCTCACGACGACGATGATCGTCGCGGTGGGGGGCTTGCTGGGGGTCTTGTTTTCGGTGCCGTTGCGGCGGGCGCTGGTGACCGGGTCTGACCTGCCCTATCCCGAAGGGCGCGCGGCTGCCGAAGTGCTGATCATCGGCGCCGACGCCGGTGAGGGCGGCACCGAAAGCGAGCGCGGTTTGTGGATGCTGATCTGGAGCAGCGCCGCCTCCGCCGGCTTTGCCGCGCTCACCCAAACGCGGCTCGCCGTTGCCGAGGCCGCCACCTGGTTCCGCGTCGGCGCGGGCGCGACGGGAATTGACCTTGGCCTGTCGTTCGCGCTGCTGGGCGCGGGGCATCTGGTCGGCTTGTCGGTTGGCCTGGCGCAGCTGCTGGGGCTGATCATCGGCTGGCTGGTGCTCCTCCCCCTCCTCACGGCGCAGCATCCCATGGCGGGCGACGTTGAGACCTGGGCGAATATGGTGTTTCGCAGCGATGTCAGGTTTTTCGGCGCAGGCGTCATTGCGGTGGCGGCGGTCTGGTCGCTGGTGCGCATTATCGGGCCTGTGGTCGCGGGCATCCGCTCCTCGCTCGCAGCGTCGGCCGCCAATGCGCGCGGCGAGGCACTGGCGATTGAAGAACGCGACTTGCCGATCGCGATTGTCGGGCTGCTTACCCTGGTGCTGCTGATACCGATCGGCTGGCTCTTGTGGGACACCATCGCCACCGGGCCGATTGCGGGCGCGGCGGTGCCGTTGATCATCGGCGGCATCTTGTTCGTAATCGTTATCGGCCTCGTGATCGCGGCGGTCTGCGGCTATATGGCGGGGCTGATCGGCGCGTCGAACAGCCCTGTGTCGGGCGTCGGCATTTTGGCGATCCTGGCCGCCGCGCTGATGCTGGTCGGCCTGTTCGGCCGCGACAACCCGCCCGACACCACCGCCGCGCTGGTCGCTTATGCGCTGGTCGCGACGGGCATCGTTTTTGGTGTCGCGACGATTTCCAATGACAATCTGCAGGATCTGAAGACCGGCCAGCTTGTGGGTGCCACGCCATGGAAACAGCAGGTTGCGTTGATGATCGGCGTGGTGTTCGGCGCCATCGTTATCCCGCCGGTGCTGAATGCCCTCAACACCGCATTCGGTTTTGCCGGCATGCCGGGTGCCGGCCCACAAGCGCTCCCCGCCCCGCAAGCGGCGCTGATTTCGGCGCTGGCCAAAGGGGTGCTTGGCGGGGGCCTCAACTGGGCCATGCTCGGCTGGGGGGCGCTGGCGGGTGTGGCGCTGATCGCGCTGGATGAAGCGCTGGGCGCCGCCAAATGGATGCGCCTGCCCCCGCTCGCGGTTGGCATTGGCATCTATCTACCCATGAGCGTGACGCTGATGCTGTCCGTTGGCGCAGTGACGGGCTATTATTATGATCGCTGGGCACGGCGCCGTCGCAACCCCAAATTTGCCGAGCGGATGGGCGTGCTGGCGGCAACCGGCATGATAGTCGGCGAAAGCCTGTTCGGCGTGGTTTTTGCGGGAATCGTCGGCGCGACGGGCAGCGATTCACCGCTGAAGCTGGTGGGCGACGCGTTCCAGCAAGCCGCGCTGATCGGCGGGACGCTGTTGTTTGCCGGGCTGGCGGCCGGGCTTTATCGTTACGCGCAGCAGCGCTCGGGCTGAGGCCCAGACCGTCTATATCGGTCATTCCCGCGCAGGCGGGACCAGCTCAAAATTTCGGGACAGGCGCCCGTTCAGCCGCGCCCGCGATAGCCCGGCACGTCCTGGCCCGGAATCCAGACGCCTTCCGGCGGCGCGCCCGATTGCCAGAAGACATCGATGGGGATGCCGCCACGCGGATACCAATAGCCGCCGATCCGCAACCATGAAGGCGCCATTTCGCGGAACAGCCGCTCGCCAATGCCGACGGTGCAATCCTCGTGAAAGGCGCGGTGATTGCGGAATGATCCAAGAAACAATTTCAGCGACTTCGACTCGACGATTGTCGCCGCCGGCACATAATCGATCACCAGATGCGCGAAATCGGGCTGCGCCGTCACCGGGCAAAGCGAGGTGAATTCGGGCGCGGTGAAGCGGACCAAATACGGTGTAGCCGGGCGCGGGTTGGGAACATAATCGAGCACCGCCTCGTCTGGCGAGGCAGGCAGCGGCGTCGGTTGGCCGAGAAATTGGGGTGTCGTC
>CANJKQ010000087.1 GCA_947474905.1 Pseudomonadota bacterium
AAGAACATGATCGCCTACGGGCAATCGAAAGACTAAGAAAACTTATGCGAGACTTTCGAGCGCGTCGAACACCGCTTGAATGAGAGCAACATCGCGGGGATCGTCCCGCAACATCGAGCCCATCCGGTTCATCACATACGCGATTGTCACGCCAGTCGCCGGATCAGCCATGGCGAACGATCCGCCCCAGCCAGAATGGCCGAACGCCGCGTCGTTCGGCCCGTAAACCCCACCGGTATTGCGCAGGAATCCCGCGGCCCATCGCGTCGGAACACCGAGTACGAGATCGACGCCCTCGCTCCTCACCGACGTGGCGCAGCGCAGCGTCTCAGTGCTGACGAGCTCACCCGAGATTAGTCGCCAATAAAGCTCCGCGAGCGCGCGGGCGGTCGCATGTCCGTTAGCCGAGGGTAGGTCGGCCCGTCTCCAATCGAGGCTGTTCGGCAGCAACGGATCAAGCGGCGGATTGCCAAGCGCCGCGATTTGCGGCGCGCTCAGAGACCCGACATCGACCGACGTCATATCGGCGGGCGCGATCATCTTGGCGCGGCGCGGTTCGTCGGCGGCGGCAAGGCCGATCTGGATGTCCAGGCCCCGATTTCCGGCCAGTTCGTCCGCGACGAACTTGCGCAGCGAGCGCCCTTCGATCCGCTCGAAGAGCTCGGTCGCGAGAATGCCTCCCGTGATTGCGTGATAGCCAAACCCTTCGCCCAAGGGCCAGAGCGGCGCCTGCGCAGCCAGCCGCGCGGCCGATCGCGATCCGGCGAGAAGGTCGGCAACGCTTGCGGGCGTCGCAAAGCCGCACAGGCCCGCACGGTGGGAGAGGAGGTCGCCGAGCGTGACGGCGCCCTTCCCTGCTTGCGCGAACTCCGGCCACCACGTGGCAACCGGCTCTTCGTAGTTGGCGCGGCCCTGATCGACGAGCATCGCAAAGCACATCGCGGCGACGCCCTTGGTCGTCGACCAGATGTTGACCACCGTTTCGCGTTGCCACCGCTGCGTTCGCGCCTCGTCCCGCCAGCCGCCCCAAAGATCTACCACCATGTCGCCATGGGCGACCACCGTTAATGCCGCACCGACATCGCCACGTATGGTGAAGTTCTCGACGAAAGCCTGCCGGATGAGCTCGAACCCCTCGGCGCAGAGTCCCTCGATAGGCTGTAGAACCGGCTCGGCTGGCGCAGCGGTGCTCATCGGAACAGACCCGGCTTGATGGTCAGCGTTAGGAAGAGCTCTCGCCCGGGAAGCACGAACGCGGTTTCATCGGCGAGCCGCGCGCCGGGGAAGCCGCTGCCGTTGCCCGTGAGCGTCACCGGTCCCGACGCGTTGAAGATGTATTTGTCCGTCAGGTTGCGCCCCACGATCGACAGCGCCCAGGCATCGTTGTCGCCGAACAGGCGCAGCGACGCATTGAGCTTGCCATAGGCGCGCTGCAGGTCCTGCGGCGACTGGCGCAAATTGGCACTGTACGAGCTCGAATACTCGCCCGACACCGACAGCTCCGCGCCGATGCTATGGGTCAGGCGAGTACGATAAACCGCGCCGCCGGTTGCGCTGAACCTGGGCGCGTTGTTGAGCTGCCGACGGGCCAAGTCCTGCTCCTGGAACACCCCGGCTGCGTTCGGCGTGAGGTTGCAGCCGAGCGTCGGTGTTTGCCCGACATAACAGCCCGAGCGAAATTGGCGGAACTTCGCGTCGTTGAAGGCGCCCGCACTTTGCAAGGTGAGACCCGGCAGCGGCGTCCGCCAGCTTGCATCCGCCTCGATCCCCTGAATTCGGGCGCGCGCGGCATTCAGGACCTTGAACGAGATCGTCGCGGCGTCGTAGGCCCCGACCTGAAGATCCTTATAGTCGTAGCGGTAGCCGACGATACTGATTGTCAGGTTGCGGCCACCGAATTTCACGCCGCCCTCGCCGCCGGACACTTTCTCCTCGCGAAAGGTGTTGTCGAAGTTTCGCGCGACGGCAATTGCCCCGTTGGTAAACCCCGCGTCGAAGCCACCCGATTTAAACCCCTGCTTGTAGGACGCGAACAAGATCGTACGCGGCGCGACATGGTAGGTGATGGTCGCCTCGGGTGATGCGTTCTGGAACGAGATGCTGCGGCGCGCAAGGTTGCCGGTCACGTCGGTGTCGTTGAACAGGAATCGAAGCTGCTTGTTTTCCGACGTGAAACGCACGCCGCCGGACAGTTCGAGCGCTGGCACCGGGCGCCATAGCAGCTGGCCGTAGACGGATACCGCCTCCTGCTTTTGGAACGTTTTCTCGGTCCCGACCGCGAACGGCGTCGGCGTGAAGGTGATCACGGCATTCTGCGCGCCGAAGGTATCGCGAGACTCATAGAAGGCGCCCACCGTGAAGTTGAGCGGACTCGCCCAGGACGACACGACGCGCAGCTCCTGGGTGTATTGGGACATACGGAACGGCAGATACGGGACGAGCAGCAGCGCCCGCGGGCCAACCGAGGCGTCATGCGCGTTGAGCTCGTTAAACCGGTAATAGCCACCGATATAGGTCGCAACGACGTGCGGCGCGACGGTGAGGTCAGCACGCACGGTCGCCAGCCACTGGTCGTTGCGGCGAAAGCCAAGCCCATCGCTGCGCTCGGCCTCGCGCACCAGCGCGGTCAGCGAAGCGGGGCCGCTGCCAATATAAATGTCGCGGTCGGCGACGCATGGAAAGACCGGCTGAAGCTGCGGTGCGCCGTAGGGACAGTTATAGCGTTGTGCCGCGGTGAACGACCCGCCGCGGTTATAGGTCTTGGTATAAGAGAGCTTCGCGTTCAGCTTGAAGATGGCACTAGGTTCGAACAGGATGGTGCCCCGGACGAAATACTCGTCTCCCGTCGGATAACGGTCGACCGCGGGCGGCACGGTCAGCGGATCGCCCGGGGACGGCACGGTCTTAAGACGGAAATAGCCGTTCAAATCGGTGTAGCGGGCGACAAGGCGCACGCCCAGCGTGTCGCTGACCGGACCAGACGCGATCGCCTGCACATACCGGTCGCCCGAGACTGCCTCCAGGCCACCGTCGGCCGCGAACTCGGGTCGCTTCCCCGGATCGGCGGTCTTGAAGGAGATCACGCCGCCGGGGCTGTTCTTGCCGAAGAACAGCGCCTGGGGCCCGCGCAACACCTCGATCTGAGCAAGGTCGATTTGGGCGGTCTTGCGGACATTGAGCGTGCCCACCTGCATCCCGTCGATGTTGATCGAAACGGCCTGGTCGCCGAGATAGTTAGTCGAGCCGCTGCCGATGCCGCGCAGCGAAATCGAGCCGCCTGACGACACTGCCGCCTCGGCCGTCTGTAGCCCTGGGGTGAAACGGGCGAGGTCATCGACGCCGTTGATGCGAAGGCGGGCGATCTGGTCGGCGTTGAACGCCGTGATTGCGGCGGGCACCTCTTCCAGAGCTTCCTTGCGTTGCCGGGCGGTAACGACGATGTCGGCCGAGCCGTCCGCTTCGGCAGGCTGCGCCTGACCGGCTCGCGCGAGCCCTTCCTGCCCCAATGCCGTCTGCGCCCGTGCTGGCTGCAAAATGCACAAGGTGGCGCCTCCGACCAGCGCCCAAGCGTATCGCCGCCCCAACTTTTTCATCGCATCCTCCATCCCGACTCGTTCGACGGTCGGGTATGCGAACCATACGTAACGACGAGTTTTCGTCAAGATTTTCGACTTTACGGTATCTTCGCGGACCGGCTTGCCAGTTCCTAGATGGGCGCTATGCCATTTCTATGGCTGGTTCAGGACCGCGGAGAACGAAGCGGACGGCGCTGCTCGAAGAGGCGAGTCGGCACATCAATGCGCGTGGCGCCGGTGCGATCTCGTTAAACGGCATCGCCGCTGCGGTTGGCCTCTCGCGCAACGCGCTTTACTACTACGTCTCGGACCGTGCCGATCTCGTCTATCGCTGCTATCTGAGGCGATGCGAGTTCGACGCCGAGACCTTGGCCGCCGCCGTCGAGGTACATGACGAGGCTGCTGCCCGCGTCGCCAGCTGGATCGAGCGCTCGCTGTGCGACGGTCCGGCATCGCCGGTGGTCATCGCCGACCGCGACTTCCTGCCACCCGAGCAGCGGGATGCGATACGCGACCTGCAGGACCGGAACCGCGATGCCCTACGGGCCGTGGTGGCGGACGGGATTGCTCAAGGCGGATTCCGGCCCGTCGACATCGCGGTCGCAACCGATGCGTTGATCGGAATGGTCAACTGGACCCAGCTGGCCAGCCCTTGGCTTGGACATATCGACGCCCAGCGAACGCGCCGCCGCGCCGCAGCGGCCATCACCGAGGTCATCCTGCAGGGGGTGGCCAGCGACCGAGCCGCGTCGGTTGGATGCGCGCTCGATGTCGGAACGCTGATGCCGCCGCTCGCGAATGCCTTCGACCGCGAGGCGGCAGCCCGGCAGAAGGTAGAGGCCGTGCTCGCGACGGCATCCGCCCTCTTCAACCGGCGCGGCATCGACGGCACCTCGCTCGAGGACATTGCCGCGCAGCTCGGCGCGACCAAGGGTGCCGTCTACTATTACTTCCAGGACAAGGCCGAGCTCGTGCTGCGCTGCTACGAACGAGCATTCGACCTTTATGCTCGTATCCTAGATATCGCCAGAGAGTTGCCTGACGGGCTTTCCCGGACGGCTGCGGTCGTCCACCTCAACGCCCAAGCCCAGCTCGGCCCGCTGTCCCCGATGATGCTCCAGCCTGGGGCGGCAAGCCTGCCTGAGGCGACCCTGGCATCGTTTGTGAACACCGCGCGGAGGCTCCGATCCGTGGCGGCGAGCTTCCTGCACGAAGGCGCGAATGACGGCTCCTGCCGTCCTTGCGATAAGACGGCGATTAGCGAGGTGAGTGCGGGCGCTTTCCTGTGGCTCTCAAAGCAGCACAATGATGCGCAACAGACCTCCACGTTATACGCTGACAGGCTGGCCGACATACTCTGTCGCGGTCTCATTGCTGCGTAACTGCGAACCCAGCAACTGACTGCCTCCGACCAGCAATGCCTCTTATGTGGGCCGCTGCTTTTTAGCCCTCTCGAGCGAAGCGTTCCCATCGCGGCGGTGCCCGCCCACCGACACGACTACAAATTTAGCACCCGGGGGTAGTATCTGATGGATCTGCAACCAGTCCCCGCGAGTTCGGCCACGTCATGGGTGCGACATCCCCGCTTTCAGGAGGTTTGGAGAACAAGGGCTGGCGAGTCGAGACCGACCAAGGCGTCTTCTCCGTCCGACATTTTTCTGGAACTCCGGCGGCCATCGACGCGGTCCGGCGTGAGCTCGTCTTCCTTGATGCGCTGTCGGGCAGAGTCGAACTGACGACGCCGGCGCCGCGTCGTCTCGCAAATGGTGATCTCTTGCCCCTGATCGTGCGGGACGATAGCGGCGCGGCCGTTGACTGTTGGACGGTGTTGGGCTGGATCGATGGCGCAAATCTTGATCGGCTCCCGTCCCACGAAGAAGCCAGACTGATTGGTGAGGCAATTGCGCGCTTTCACCTAGCCGTATCGGATCATGATGCGATCGTCGCTTGTATCGGCGACCACCTCGAGAAGCCGATCAACACCGAGCCTTCCAACAGGAGCAACGACGCCGAACTCCGAGATGTGCGCGCGGATCGCGTTCGAAATCTGCGTGCGCTGCCGGTTCA
>CANJKQ010000088.1 GCA_947474905.1 Pseudomonadota bacterium
GACGCACGCGCCGATCCTGTTCCAGCGCTATCGCAGCGACATGGACGCGATCATCGCCGGGCCGTTGCGCAACGCGATCCGCAACGCCATCGTCGAGCGCGCCTCGCAGCTTGGCGTCGAGGAGATTTATGGCCCGCACAAGAGCGAGCTGATCAACACCGCGCTGCGCCAGGTGCAGGCCTATTTCGCGCCGGTCGGCCTGGACGTCGAGCAGCTCTATTGGGCGGGCAATATCGTCGTGCCCGATGCGGTGCTGCAGCAGATCAATGCCAAGATCGCCAATGAGCAGGCGGCGCTCGCCGCGCAGGCGAACGTCGCGACGGCCACCGCCAACGCCCAGGCGCGCGTGGCGAAGGCGGAAGGCGACGCCAAGGCGATCCAGGTCGAGGCGGAAGCGATCCGCACCAACCCGGAAATCGTCAAGCTGCGCGCGGTGGAGAAATGGGACGGCAAGCTGCCGACCTATACCGGCAACGGCCCGCTGCCCTTTATCGACGCTAAATAACCGCGGGGTGAGGCGGCTGGACCACCGGGTTCACCGCCTCCACCGTCAATGATCCTGCCGGCAGGGGCTGGCACAGGCTGGATGAAGGCACCGCCGGGTTAAGCCATGCCGCCCATTGGTGACGGCCCAGCACAACGACCTGCCGGGAATGATGGGGCAGGATATCCGGGCCGGGCGGGCAGGTGAGCATGGTGAAGGCTTCGCCCACCTGGGGATCGGTACGCCACAGCCCGGCGATGCAGAACCACTCGTGATCCTTCAGGCGGAAAGCCCATTTGTCCTTGCGGCGCGGCTTGGGCGCCCCGTCAGGCGTGACTGGCGTGGTAAACTCGTAAAAAGCGTCGACCGGGATCAGGCAGCGCCCGCGCACGATATCGCGGTCATCGGCGCGGTAGTTGTAAACGGGTTTGCCGCCTGCGCCCGGCCAGCTCCACCGGCGGATGACGAGTTCGGCAGCGCCCTCGGTTGCGGCGCTGGCGCGGATGATCGTGGTCGGGTCGGTGATGCGAAAGCCGTCAAGCGGCGCCATGTTGGGCGCGCCTTCGGGAAAGACCAGCGGGATGCGCGTCTGGCTCCAGTCGGCACGAAGCTCGCCAAGCGCGATGCGACGGGCGGCTTCGTTGCACATCGCTTATCGCGCCAGCGCCTCGGCGATCAGCTTGCGCGAATTGGCGATGCCGTACAGCGCGATGAAGCTGCCCATACGCGGGCCCTGGGCAGAGCCGAGCAGGGTTTCGTAGAGGGCCTTGAACCAGTCGCGGAGTTCAGCAAAATCGCCCGTCTTGCCAATCTCATAGACGATGTTCTGGATGTCTTCGGCGCTCGCCGTCGCCGGGAGGGCGGCAAGTTCGGCATCGAGCCGTTCCAGCGCGGCGCGTTCGGTCGCATCGGGCGCGCGGCGGTGGAGCGTCGGCGCGACGAAATCGCGGGCATAAGCCAGCGCCCGGTCGATTAGCGGATCGAGATCGGGATAGCGCTCAGGCGTGGCATCGGGCACGTAATTGGCGAGATAGCCCCAGACCTGCTCGCGCGTCGCTTCCGCCATCACGCCGACCAGGTTCAGCAACAGGCCAAAGGTCACCGGCAGCGTGCTCGTCGGCACCGCGCCATTATGGATATGATGCACCGGATTGCCGAGCTTTTCCTTGAGCGGCTGGGCGGGATAATTCCCCCGGAACTGCCAATACTCATCCACCGCGCGCGGAATCACCCCCATGTGCAGCGACTTGGCGCGCTTGGGCTCGCGATAGATGTAGAAGGCCAGGCTCTCTTCCGAGCCATAGGTCAGCCATTGCTCGATCGACAGGCCATTGCCCTTGGACTTGGAGATTTTCTCGCCATGCTCGTCGAGGAACATCTCGTAATTAAAGCCCTCGGGCGGGCGGGCGCCGAGCACGCGCGCGATCTTGCCCGACTGGATGACCGAGTCGATCAAATCCTTGCCCGCCATCTCGTAATCGACGCCGAGCGCGGCCCAGCGCATCGCCCAATCGACTTTCCATTGCAGCTTGGAAAGGCCGCCGAGGGCGGATTGGGTGATCCGCTCGCCCTCATCCTCAAACGCGATCAGACCCGCTTCGGCATCGACCACCTCGACGGGCACTTGCAGGACGACGCCCGACTTGGGGCTGATCGGTAGGACGGGGGAATAAGTCGCGCGGCGCTCGGCACGGAGCGTCGGCAGCATCACGTCCATGATTGCGGCATAGTGGCGCAGGACGTTCTTCAGCGCCTCGTCAAACTTGCCCGATGTGTAGTATTCGGTCGATGAGGCGAACTCATACTCAAAGCCATATTGGTCGAGGAACTGTCGCAGCATCGCGTTATTGTGGTGCGCGAAGCTCTCATGGCAGCCGAACGGATCGGGGATGCGGGTGAGCGGCTTGCCGAGATGTTCCGCCAGCATCTCGCGGTTGGGCACATTGTCGGGCACCTTGCGCAGGCCGTCCATGTCGTCGCTAAAGGCGATCAGCCGGGTGGGGATGTCGGACAGCGCCTCAAACGCGTGGCGCACCATCGTCGTGCGCAGCACTTCGTTGAACGTGCCGATGTGCGGCAGGCCCGAGGGGCCATAGCCCGTCTCAAACAACACATGCCCCTTGGCCGGCGCGCCATCAGGATAGTGTTTCAGCAACTTGCGCGCTTCCTCATAAGGCCAGGCCTTTGAGTCCATTGCCGCGGCGCGCAAATCATCCACTTGTGCGTTGCCCTTTCGTTCTGGTTCGGCCAGGGTGGCCTTGTTAGGAAATGACCGCCTCTTTGCCCTATCCCGCGCTCTATGCAAGCCATGGCGGCATCTGGATTGCCGAGGGCGGGCGCGTGCGCGAGGTTGGGCGGCGCGAGGCGATCCGCATCGCCGCCGACACGCCGGTTATTCTGCTGAATGCGGTGCTGGTGGCGCAGCGGCTGGGCTATGCCGAGCTGTCAGGACTCGACCTGCTTGAGCTGTTCGCGTTCCTTCACCCTGCGCGCTTCATGGTGCCGACGCCCAAGGGGCTGGCAAAGGCGGTGGGGCTGGAGCCGCCCGCCGAGGATCGCGACGTTGCCGCATTGCTGCTCGCCGCCGCCGAGCGGTTGCTGGCGGGGGCGAAGGGCGACTGGCCCGAGCGCGAAGGGGCATGGACCGCGCTGCAATCGCTCGCCCGGCTGCGCTGGCCCTGGGCAGCGCCGCTCAGCGGCGTGATCCAGCAGCCGCGCGAGAATGAGCGCTTCCTGTTCTCGCGCCTGCCCGAATGGCAGGAGGCGGCACCCCGCCCGCAGCCGCTGACCGTGACGCTCGATAGCGGCGCCGTGCTCGACCGGCTTGACCGGCTGACCGGGCAGAGGGCGGAGGCCCGCCCTGGCCAACGCGCCTTTGCCGAAGCCGCTGCCAACGCCTTTGCCCCGCGCGTGCACCGCGACGCGCCTCGGCTGGTGCTGGCGGAGGCAGGGACGGGGATCGGCAAGACACTGGGTTACCTCGCGCCCGCCTCGCTCTTTGCCGAACAATCGGGCGGGGCGGTGTGGGTGTCGACCTTTACCAAGGCGCTGCAACGGCAATTGGGGCATGAGACCGCGCGGCTTTACCCCGACGCGACCATGCGGCGCGCCAAGGTGGTAACGCGCAAGGGCCGCGAGAATTATGCCTGCCTGCTCAATCTGGAGGATGCGTTGCAGGGCGGCTTTGCCGGGCGGGCGGGGATTTTCGCGCAATTGGTCGCGCGCTGGGCAAGCTATACCGCCGATGGCGACATGGTCGGCGGTGATTTGCCGGGCTGGCTGCCCACGCTGTTCCGCCGCGCCGGTGCTACCGCGCTGACCGATCGGCGCGGCGAATGCGTCTATGCCGGCTGCCCGCACTACCGCAAATGCTTCATCGAGCGCGCCGCCCGGGCCAGCGCCGAAGCCGATATCGTCATCGCCAATCACGCGCTGGTGATGGTCAATGCCGCGCGGGGGCGAGAGATGGCGACGCGGCCGACGCGCTATGTCTTCGATGAGGGGCATCATCTATTTGACGCGGCGGATGCGATGTTCTCCGCCGCGCTGACCGGCGCCGAGGCGATCGAGATCCGGCGCTGGGTGCTGGGGCCGGAAGCCAATGCGCGCGGGCGGCGGCGCGGGCTGGCGGCCCGGCTATCGGACGTGGCAAGCTATGATGACGCAGGCGCCGAGGCGATTGCGGCGGCGGCAAATGCGGCGCAGGCCTTGCCGTCGACAGGCTGGTTGCAACGACTGGCGGAAGGGCAACCGTTCGGCCCGGTGGAGGCGCTGCTCGCGGCGGTGCGGGGGCTGGTTTATGCGCGGTCGGAAGATCGCGACGATGCGGGCTATGGCCTCGAAACCGAACTTGCCGAGCCCGATGCGGCGCTGGTCGAGGCGGCAGGGCCAGCGGCGGCAGCGCTCGACGCGCTTTATCGGCCGCTGGTCGCGCTGGGCCATCGCCTGGAAGCGGTGCTTGATGAAGGCCCGGACTGGCTCGACGGCCCGGCGCGGGCGCGGATCGATGGCGCAATTGCTTCGCTCAGCTGGCGCGCGGAAACCGTGGCAGCGTGGCGGGCGCTGATCGCGCGGATCGATGGCCCGGTCGATCCCGATTTCGTCGATTGGCTCGCGGTCGCCCGCGTGGAGGGGCGCGATGTCGATGTCGGCCTGCACCGTCATTGGCTCGATCCGACGCGGCCCTTCGCGCAGGCCGTGCTGAAGCCAGCGCAGGGCGCGCTCGTCACCTCGGCGACGCTGCGGGCAGGCGGCGGCTGGGATGTCGCCGAGGCGCGGACGGGCGCGATCCATCTCCCTCAGCCGGCGATCGAGTTCGAGGCCGCCAGCCCGTTCGATTATGCGGCCGCGGCAGAGGTGCTGATCGTCACCGATATCAAGAAAGGCGATTTGCCCGCGCTCGCCAACGGCTATGCGCGGCTGATCGCGGCGGCGGGCGGGGGAACGCTGGGGCTGTTCACCGCGATCCGCCGCTTGCGCGCCGTCCACGCCCGGATTGCCGATCGGCTCGCGCGCGACGGCCTGCCGCTTTATGCCCAGCATGTCGACCCGATCGATACCGGCACGCTGGTGGATATTTTCCGCGATGATCCGCGCGCCTCGCTGCTCGGCACCGATGCGCTGCGCGACGGCGTCGATGTGCCGGGCCATTCGCTGCGGCTGGTGGTGATGGAAGGCGTGCCGTGGGCGAAGCCCAGCGTGCTGCACACCGCTCGGCGGCTGGCCAATGGCGGATCGGCCTATGACGACCGCATCGTGCGGGCGCGGCTGGCGCAGGCCTTTGGGCGCTTGATCCGGCGGCAAGGCGATAGCGGCGCGTTCGTGCTGCTATCGGCGGCGATGCCGAGCCGATTGCTGGGCGCTTTTCCGCCTGGCGTTGCCATCAGCCGCGTTACGCTTGACGAGGCAATCGACCGGGTGCGTCTTTCATCTGTCGCACGGCTGGGGCATGACAGCGCCGTAACCATGGCCGACGGAGAGCGGGCTTGAAGACGTTGACCTTGCTGAGGCACGCCAAGTCGGGCTGGAACGACCCTGCTGCTCGCGATTTCGACCGGCCATTGAACGATCGCGGTCGCCGCGCCGCGCAGGTTGTCGGGCGATATTTGCGAAGCCAGGGCCTCGAATTCGACCATGTCGTTGCCTC
>CANJKQ010000089.1 GCA_947474905.1 Pseudomonadota bacterium
ATGCGCGCATCGATTTCCAGCGCAAGATGGAAGCCAAATATCAGGAACAGCTGACCCAGTTGCTGACGCCGCTGGTCGGGGCAGGCAATTTTTCGGCCCAAGTCCAGGCCGATGTCGACCTCGACGAGACGCAGGCGACGCGCGAAAGCTATGACAAGCAGGGCGCGCTGAAGGCCGAACAGGGCAATTGGACCGCCGACAAGGCGGGGGCGCAGCCCGGCGGCGTTCCCGGATCGCTCTCCAATCAGGCGCCGCCCGCCAGCACCATCACCGCGCCCAAACAGGCCGCTGGCAATCCGGGCGCGCCCGCCGGCGCCAATGGCGCATCGACCAGCCAGCCGACCGGTGGCGCCAATGGCCCCGCCGACAGTGCCAAACAGTCCGACAGCTATGCCCGTGCCTTTGATCTGGGCAAGGAAGTGTCGGTGACGCGCGCCTCGCCGGGGAAGGTCAAGCGGCTGTCGGTCGCCGTGGTGCTGCGCGATCCCGAAACCGGCCGACCGCGCAATGCGGTTGAGCTGCAGCAGGTGACCGATCTCGTCCGTGCCGCCGTCGGCTATGATGCCAGCCGCAATGACCAGGTAACGGTGATCTCGCGCCGCTTTGCCGCCACCGCCAATGGCGCGGCGGGCGATAGCGCCAAGGCCGCCTGGTATGATGCGGCCTGGGTGCCGGTGGTTGCGCGCAACGTTACCGCGCTCGTCATCGCGCTGCTCGTGCTGATGCTGGGGGTGCGCCCCCTGGCCAAGGCGCTGATGAAGCGGCGCGATGATGTGCCGACGGCGCAGCCCGCGTTCCAGCCCGCCCCGATCGCCTTTGATCAGGATAGCGGCCAGCCGGTGCCCGCGCCGCCGCGTCGCCCGTCGATCAGCATCGAAATGCTCGAACAGACGCGCGGCTATGACGATCGCATTGCCATGGTTCAGGGCTTTACCCGCGAAAACCCGACCCGCGCCGCGCTTGCCGTGCGCGACATGATCAAGACGGACGCCCGGTGATGGAACAGCCTGCGAAAACCTATTCGGGCGTCGAACGCGCTGCCGTGCTGATGATGCTGGTGGGCGATGACGAAGCCGCCGCGATCCTGCAAAAGCTTGAGCCTGACGAGGTGCGCGAGCTTGGCCGCGCCATGTTCGCGGTCGCCGATGTGACCGAGCAAGAGGTCGAAAGCGTGCTCGATGATTTCGTCGGCAAGGCGCGCGATCGCACGGCCGTGGGCTTTGACCCCAGACCCAAGATCGAAAGCGTGATGACGCGCGCCCTGGGCCAGGAAAAGGCGGAGAATGTGCTGGCGCGCATCACCCCTGCCCAGGATGCCTGCGAAATCGACCTGCTCGACTGGATGGAGGCAAGCGACATTGCCGCGCTGGTCGAAAAGGAACACCCGCAAATCGCCGCCGTGCTGATCGCCAATCTTGATCCATCGGTCGCCGCCCAGGTGCTGGAGCTGCTGCCCGAAGCGATCCAGCCCGAAATCGTCCACCGCGTCGCGACCCTGGGTCCAGTGACGCCAGAGGCGGTGGAGACGTTGAAGTCGATGGTCGCCAGCGTCACCACCGGTCGCCGGTCATCGGCGGGCGTGGTGATTGGCGGCACGCGCGAGGCGGCCAAGATCATGTCGTCGGCGCGCAAGGCAACCGAACAGCGCGTCATGCCCAAGCTCGCCAAGATGGACCGCGATGTCGCGCGCGCGATTGAGGAAGCGATGTTCGTCTTCGACAATCTGCTCGAGCTCGACGACAAGAATCTCGGCACGCTGATCCGCAATATCGATGGCGACATCCTGACTCGCGCGCTGAAGGGCGTTGATGAGGCGGCGCGCAACCGGTTCCTGGGCTGCATGTCGGCACGCGCGGCCGATTCGATCCGCGACGAAATGGAAGCACGCGGGCCAATGCGCCTGTCCGAAGTCCTCGAAGCGCAAAAGGCGATCATCCAGATTGCGCGCAATCTTGCCAAGGACGGCACGATCATGATGGGCGGTGGCGAGGACGATTATGTCTGAGTTCACCGCCGGGTTCGCCTCCCGCCTTGATGCGGCGGCGCGGGCACTTGCCCTGTCGCACGCGCAATTGCCGGAGGGCTTTGCCCCGCGCAGCCTGAAGGCGCGTGCCGCCGGTCGGGCGCGAACGGAAAGCGACGGCCCTGTCAGTTTCGCGCCGCAAGCGCCAGGCGCCCGTTTTCGTAAAGGCGATGGCGACGAGGCGAGCGGCCCTATCGGCGCCGGCGGCTTTGCCGATTCGATGACCAGCGCAGGCACCAATGGCTATGCCGAGGGGTTTCGCGATGGCTATGAACAAGCCGCGCTGGAGCAGCAGCGCGACACCGCGCTGATCGAGGGCCTGGCCCAGGCGCTCGATGCGGGCGTGCGGGTTGATCGTGACATGGTGGCGGCCCGGTTGCGGCAAACCGTGCTGTTCCTGGTCAGCAAGCTGGTGGGGGAGGTCGGCATCGCGCCCGATCTGCTGGCCCGGCGCATCCAGACCGCAGTCGATCTGGTCGCCGACAGCGCCGAGGCGGTGCAGGTGCGCCTCCACCCCGATGATATCGCCCTGCTGCCGGCTGACATGCCGGCCATGATCCAGCCGATCGCTGATGAGGCGATGGCGCGGGGCGCCTTTGTGATCGACGCTGGCGGCACCATAATTGAGGATGGGCCTGATATCTGGCTTGAGCAGCTGGCCCAGGCGATTGACCGGGTTGGCGTGCCGCCCGCATGTTGACGCGCTTCGCCGCCGATTATCTCGATGGCCTTGCCGCTGCCGAGTTCACGCCGGCGCCGCGCGTGGCGGGGCGATTGGCATCCTATGACGGCTTGCTGATGGAAGCGACGGGCCTGACGCTGCCGGTGGGCACCGTCTGCGCGATCGGATCAGGCACGGAACGGGTGGAGGCTGAAGTCATCGGCTTTCGTTCGGGCCGCACCTTGCTCATGAATCTAGGCGGATCGACCGCGCTGCTCCCCAATGCGCCCGTCCGGCCGATCGGCCCGCCGGGCGAGGCCGAAGTTGGTCACGCGCTGCTCGGTCGCGTCATCGATGGGGCGGGCAAGCCGATCGATGGCCTGGGGCCGGTGCGCGGCGCCGGGCGCTGGCCGCTCGCCGGCAAGCCCGCCAACCCGCTCGATCGTGGCCGCGTCCTCAAACCCATGGATGTCGGCGTCCGCGCGATCAACGGCTTGCTCACGATCGGCCAGGGCCAGCGCATCGGCATCATGGCGGGCTCGGGTGTCGGCAAATCGGTGCTGCTCGGCATGATCGTGCGCGCCGCGCAAGCCGATGTCATCGTCATCGGGCTGATCGGCGAGCGCAGCCGCGAAGTCGCCGATTTTCTTGAAACCAAGGTGGCGGGCGAGGCGCGCAAGCGTTCGGTCGTCGTCGCGGTGCCCGCCAATCACTCGCCGGTGCTGCGCATTCGCGGCGCGCTGAGGGCTACCGCCATTGCCGAAGCTTTCCGCGCGGAGGGCAGGAATGTCCTCCTCATCATGGATTCGCTGACGCGCGTTGCCCATGCCGGTCGCGAGATCGGCCTGGCGCTGGGCGAGCCTGCTTCAGCGCGCGGCTATCCGCCGTCGGCGATCGCGATGCTGCCCAACATCATCGAACGCGCCGGCGCCAGCGTAGCGTCAGGTGGATCGATCACCGCCATCTACACCGTGCTCGCCGATGGTGATGACGGCAATGATCCGGTCGTCGATTCGGCGCGCTCAATCCTGGACGGCCATATCGTGCTGTCGCGCGCGATGGCCGAGCGGGGCGTTTATCCCGCGATCGATGTCGGGCCGTCGGTCAGCCGCGTGATGACCGATATTACCGAAAAGCGGCATCAGCTTGCGGCGCGGGTCTTGCGGCGGCACCTCGCCACTTATGAGGAAAATCGCGACCTCGTGCTGATGGGCGCGTATCGCAGCGGCGCTGATCCCGCCATCGATGCGGCAATTGCCTATCATGGGGCGATTCTTGAATTCATCCGCCAGGATCCCGACCAGATCGTGCCGATGGCGGAGTCGGTCGCCGAGCTGACCGGCGTGTTCGGTGATGGCTAAGCGCGATCGCTTTGGTCGCGTGTTGCGCGTCCGCACGCTGCAGCTCAACCTGAAGCTGGCCGAGGAGACGCGCGCGGCAGAGCGGGTGGCGAATGAGCGCGCGCTCAGCAGCCGCATCCGCCAATTATCGGAAGCCGTCGCGCCTGAGGAAAGCGCGGTCGAGGCGTTTTCCTTCATTGCCGCAGCGCATTTTCGCGAGCGCCTCCAGCAATCGGCGAGTGCCGCTGACCAGCGGGTTCGCGCGGCGGAACGGACGTTGGAAGCCGCCAGCGAAGCCACGCGCGACGCCAAGCGCGACCAGACCGCCGTCGAAAAACTGATCGAGCGCGACATGGCGCGCGAGGCGTTGAAAGCCCTGCGCGCGCTGGAAGAGGCGCCCGCTGTTCGGCGCAATCGGCACGATCCTTGCTGATCCACGCGCGGGCGGCACTGACGCTGCCCAAGCGGGGACAGGCATGGCAGCGATTTCCATCGTCACCACGGGCACGACGGCGCCATCGGCATCAACGTCGGCGAGCGCCAATGGCGCGTCGGCGGCTGAATCGGCTAACGGCTTTGCGGCGTTGCTGGCCGGATCGGGCGATGACAGCCCGGTGGCGCCAGGCGCGGCAAGCAGCACGTTGGACCGGCAAGACCTTGCCGTCAGCGGCAAGGATCTGCCTGACGATGATCGGGATCACGACGACAAGGACCAGACGGCGGACGGCGAAACGGACGCGGCTGCTGCGCTGATCTGGCTTGCGCTCGCGGTGCCGACCGTCGCCCCGGCGGTAACCGCCAGCACGGACAGCACGCCAAAGGCCGACGTGTCGACGGTGGCGGCGGCAACCGGCCCGGCCTCTGCTGGTCCATCGGCCCCCAATAGCGCCGCTGTGACGGACGCGCTGCCGGGCAACGATAATGATGGCGCCGATGCGCCGCCGGCGGACAAGGCGCCCGCCGCAACCCCGACCGCGCCTAGCCTGGACGCAAAGACGGCCGCCGCTGCCGCTGCCCCGCGTGACCCCGTCGCCATTCTTGCCGATGCGTTGCGCGACCGGCTGGGCAAGGACGGCGCGTCGTCCAAGCCAGCGCCGGATGCCGCGGCAACCGCCATCGCTGCCGCCGCGACCGCGAAAGCAGCAATCGCCAGCAACGCCGACGCCACGTCGGCGACTCCGGTCGAGGGCCAGTCCGGCGCCACCACCGCACCGGCGGCTGCGATCGATGGTCAGCCTCGTAACGCTGCCGCGCCCGCCAACGCCGCCGCCACGCCCGCGTTGGCCAATGTAAGCAACACTCCTGCCGCGCCCATCATCGGCTCGGTTCAGCCCGCCGCCCAGGCATTCGCCGCCGCGCTACACACGCCCCAGCCCGTCGCCAGGCGCAGCAATCGCGAGGAAAGCGGCGGCGCCTTTGCCGTGTCGTCGACCGGCGCCACCGATACGCGTCTGCCAACGCTTGATGCCGCGCCCGCCGGCACCATCGACACCCGCCACGCCAAATGGGTCGACGGCATCATCGATCATATCGAGTTACTGAAAGATGCCGCCAATGCGGGCGACACCCGCATCCGTCTGCTTCCCGATGCGCTCGGCAAGATC
>CANJKQ010000090.1 GCA_947474905.1 Pseudomonadota bacterium
AAGGCTGGTGCCATAAAGGACGACGAAGCGGCGGCCATTGCCCGATACGCTGGCGGCGGGCGCCGCCTCCGCCTGCGGCGCGGCCACGGGTGCCACCACCATCCGCTCATGCGGCCCGCGCACCCGCACCCGCATGTAAAAGCCATCAGGCTTGATCGACAGCGTTTCCTTGACGCGCAGCCGGTACATATCAGGGTCGCTGATCGCGAATTTCTGCAGCAGCATGGCGAGGCACAATTTCGCCTCGACCATCGCGAACTGGCGACCGATGCACGCGCGCTCGCCATTGCCGAACGGCTTATAGGCGTGCGGGTGGTGACGCGCCTCATTCTCGGGCAGCCAGCGATCGATATCGAACTCTTCCGGATTCTCCCACACGCCGGGAAAGCGGTGCAGCCCGGGCGAGAAGATGTTGATCGGCCGATCCTTGCGCAGCAGCCATTTGCCGCCGATCACGTCATCCTCGAACGGCGCGAGGCTGAACGAGGGCGCGGTCGGCCACAGCCGCAGCGCCTCTTTCAGGATGCGCTCGATGACGTCGAGCTGCGCATTGTGGCTATAATCGGGGCGGGT
Organism: Pseudomonadota bacterium; assembly: GCA_947474905.1. The sequence continues at coordinate 574 of CANJKQ010000090.1, forward strand.
ATCGCCGGGCAGGACGCGGTCGACCTCGGCATAGGCCTGCGCCAGCACATGCGGGTTGCGCAGCAGATAATGGAACGCGAAGGTAAGCATGCCGCTGGTCGTCTCGTGCCCCGCGATCAGGAAGGTCAGCACCTGATAACGGATGTTGACGTCATCCAGCCCTTCGCCCGTTTCGGGATCGACGGCGGTCAGCATCAGGTTGAGCAGATCCTTGCCGTCGTTCGGATGAGCGCGGCGCTCGGCGATGATGCCGTCGACCAGCGCGTTCATCTCGGCAATATCGGCATCGAACTGGCGCAGCGCGCGGCCCGCAAACGGCTTTTGAAAGGGCATGCGCGTGATGATGTTGAGCGATTCGCCCAGCGCCCGACCCAACGCCTCGAGAAAGGGATCGAGCTGTTCTTTCTGGAAACTGTCAAAGCGGTGGCCGAACCCCGCCAAGGCTATCGAATCGAGCGTAAAGCGCGTCATGTCATCGGCGACGAGCACGTCAGTGCCCGACAGGCGCGACCATTTGCCGACCAGTTGATCGGCGGTTTCCAGCATCAGGTCGAAATAGCCCTTCATCGCGCGCTGGCTGAAGGCGGGGAGCAGGATGCGGTGCGCCTTGCCCCAATTGGGCTCCTCGCTGAACGCGGTGAACAGCCCGTCGCCCGCAAATTTGCGCACGACGCGCAGCCCCGGCCCCGGCATTTTGCGAAAGCGCGTTTCGTCGCACAGCTCGGCAGCGAGATCGGGATTGGTGACGAATAAGCCGATCCGGCTGCCGAATTTCAGCTTGAAAATCCCGTCAGGAAAGTCGCGCGCAACGTGGAGCAAATAGCCGACCAGGCCCTGACGGGCGATCAGCGGCAAATGCCCGACAATCGGCAGCGCGGGCGGCGACGGGATGCTTGTCGTTTCCTCGAGAACGGTGGCCATCATCACTCCCGTCTTTTGCTGCGCACAAGACCACAGGCAGCCGCGATGTGCAATGTGGGGTTATGTGGACCTGTACGCCTCAAACCATATCGTCACCCCGGCCTTGTGCCGGGGTCCACTTAGCCACCTCGGCGTTTGGTATGCGAAGGCACGGCGGACCCCGGCACAAGGCCGGGGTGACGGCTAGCTGATAAGCGGGCTTGCAGCTTCTACTATCCCCAGCACCCGCTCTGCCTCCACCAGGTGCAGCCGTTCAACCATCCGCCCGTCGATCTGGATCGCGCCCTTGCCGGCGTTTTCCGGCAGCGCGAAGGCAGCAGCCACCATTCGCGCGCGCGCCACCTCCTGGTCCGTGGGCGAGAACGCCGCGTTGCACGGCTCGATCTGCGCGGGATGGATCAGCGTCTTGCCGTCGAAGCCTAGCGCCCGGCCCTGCTCGGCTTCGGCCCGGAAACGATCGAGGTCGTTAAAGTCGTTGCACACGCCATCGAGCACCACCAGCCCGCGCGACCGCGCAGCGGCGACGCTGAGCGCCAGATAGGGCAGCAGCCCCGCGCGATCCCGACCCGGCCGCGCGCGCAGCTCCAGCGCCAGGTCATTGGTGCCGATGACGAACCCCGCCAGCCGCGTCCACAAGACGCCATCCGCAATGTCCTGCAAATGGCCGATCGCGAGGCACGTCTCGATCATCACCCACAGCTTGAGCGACTTGGCTGCTTTGCCTAGCGCGGCGTCGGCGCGGCGAACGTCCTCAGCCTCGTTGACCTTGGGGACCAGCACCGCGTCGACCGGCAGCGTCGCGGCGGTTTTCAGATCGTCCGCGCCCCATTCGGTATCGAGGCCGTTGACGCGCAGCACCGTGAGCCGCGATCCGAACCCGCCGTCACGGAAAGCCTGTGCTGCCGAGTCGCGCGCCGCGCGTTTCTGGTCGGGCGCGACGGCATCCTCCAGGTCGAGGATCACGGCATCGCACGGCAAGGTTCGCGCCTTTTCGATCGCGCGCGGATTGGAGGCAGGGAGGTATAAAGCGCTGCGCAGCGGGCGGTAGGTCATGCCTCACCCTCCCCTAAACAACCGTGCGTGTCGAGCGCAGTCGAGACACCGAGAAGCATTGTCCGTCCCTCGACTTCGCTCGGGACGAGCGGTTGTATATGGCGGTGGTATATGATGGTGGTGGACAATCGCGGCAGTGGCGTGAAAAGCCAACGTCACGACAGCATCGCAGGAGCGCACGCAATGAGCACCATGGGCCGGTTCGATTGGGCGGACCCCTTCGACATCGAAGACCAGCTGAGCGAGGATGAGCGGCTGATCCGCGACACCGCGCATGCCTATGCGCAGGACAAGCTCGCGCCGCGCATCATCGACGCGTTCAACCACGAAACCAGCGATCCGTCGATCTTCCGCGAGATGGGCGCGCTCGGCCTGCTCGGGCCGACGATCCCCGAGGCCTATGGCGGCGTCGGCGCCAGCTATGTCGCCTATGGCCTGATCGCGCGCGAGGTGGAGCGGATCGACTCGGGCTATCGCTCGATGATGTCGGTGCAGTCGAGCCTCGTGATGCACCCGATCTACGAATATGGCTCGGAAGAGCAGCGCGAGAAATATCTGCCAAAGCTGGCGACGGGCGAGTGGATCGGCGCCTTCGGCCTGACCGAACCCGATGCGGGGTCGGACCCCGGCGGCATGCTGACCCGCGCCGAGAAGACCGCGACCGGCTACAAACTCTCCGGCACCAAGACGTGGATTTCCAACGCCCCCATCGCCGATGTCTTCGTCGTCTGGGCCAAAAGCGACGCGCATGGCGGCGGCATTCGCGGTTTCGTGCTCGAAAAGGGCATGGCGGGGCTGTCGACCCCCAAGATCGAGGGCAAGCTTTCGCTGCGCGCCTCGATCACCGGCATGATCGTGATGGACGGAGTCGAGGTCGGCGAGGACGCGCTGCTCCCCAATGTGCAGGGGCTGAAGGGACCGTTCGGCTGCCTCAACCGCGCGCGCTACGGCATCAGCTGGGGCAGCATGGGCGCGGCGGAATTCTGCTACCACGCCGCGCGGCAATATGGGCTCGACCGCAAGCAGTTCGGCAAGCCGCTCGCCGCCAACCAGCTTTACCAGAAGAAGCTCGCCGACATGGCGACCGAAATCGCGCTGGGGCTGCAGGCCAGCTTGCGCGTCGGGCGGCTGATGGACGCGCACAAATTCGCGCCCGAGATGATCTCGATCGTCAAGCGCAACAATGTCGGCAAAGCGCTCGATATCGCGCGGGCGGCGCGCGACATGCACGGCGGCAACGGCATTTCGGCCGAATATCAAGTGATGCGGCATTTGATGAACCTGGAAACGGTCAACACCTATGAAGGCGCGCACGACGTTCACGCGCTGATCCTGGGCCGGGCGATCACGGGGATCGCGGCGTTTTGACGAAGCGCGCGACTGCCGCTTCGTCACCCCAGCGAACGCTGGGGTCACGGCCCGCTTGGCGGTCCACTTGCCGCACGCGATCCCAGCTTGCGCTGGGATGACGCTGATGGCGCTGCTCCCCCCTCCCCTAACCGGCATCAAGGTCGTCGAGCTTGCCCGCATTCTGGCCGGGCCGTGGGCGGGGCAGACGCTGGCCGATCTGGGCGCTGAGGTGATCAAGGTCGAAAGCCCCGAGGGGGATGATACGCGCATCTGGGGCCCGCCCTTCGTCACCAATCCCGACGGCAGCCGCGATGCCGCTTATTACCATGCCTGCAATCGCGGCAAGCGGTCGATCGTCGCCGATTTCCGCAAGCTGGAGGATCTTGCCCGCGTCCGCGCGCTGATCGCCGAGGCGGATATCGTCATCGAGAATTTCAAGGTCGGCGGGCTGGCCAAATTCGGCCTGGATTATGCGTCGCTCGCCGCCGACCATCCGCACCTCATCTATTGCTCGATCACTGGCTTCGGTCAGGACGGGCCTTATGCGCACCGCGCTGGATATGATTACATCATCCAGGGGCTGTCGGGCTTCATGTCGATCACCGGCGAGCCCGATGGCGCGCCGCAAAAGGCAGGCGTCGCGATCGCCGATATCTTCACCGGCGTTTATGCCGTCGTCGCGATCCAGGCCGCGCTGATCCAGCGCGCGCAGACGGGCAAGGGCCAGCAGATCGACATGGCACTGCTCGATACGATGACGGGCGTGCTCGCCAATCAGGCGCTTAATTACTTCGTCAGCGGCGAGAGCCCGCAGCGGGTGGGCAATGCGCATATGAACGTGTCGCCCTATGCGGTTTTCCCGTGCAGCGATGGCTGGTTCATCCTGGCGGTGGGCAATGACGGGCAGTATCAGCGCTTCTGCGCGGCGCTGGGCTTGAGCGATCTGGGCGCCGACCCGCGCTACGCCACCAATGAGGGCCGCATCGCGCATCGCGAGCCATTGTTCGCGGCGATCCGTGCGGCGACGGCGCAGCACCCGCAAGCCTGGCTGCTCGCAACCCTGGAGGCAGCTGGCGTCCCGGCAGGGCCGATCAACACCATCGAACAGGCATTCGCCGATCCGCAAATCTTGCATCGCGGCATGGCGCTGCAGCTGGACCGTAACGGCCAGCCGCTCCCAGGCCTGCGCACGCCGATCCGCTTTTCGGACGCCAGCCTCGCGCTCGATCGCGCCGCGCCGATGCTGGGGCAGGACGACCCTGGCCCACCGCCCGTTCGTCCCGAGCAAAGTCGAGGGACGGGCCAATAGCCCCCGTGTCTCGACTTCGCTCGACACGAACGGTGGGCTTGGGGCAGAGATGGCAGGATGACTAAATTCACCGTCAACAATCAGCCGGTCGAATATCTGATGGACCCGCAGACCCCATTGCTATGGGCGCTGCGCGACGCATCCAACCTCACCGGCATCAAATATGGCTGCGGCAATGGCGCCTGCGGGGCATGCACCGTCGATGTCGATGGCAATGCGGTCAAATCCTGCCAGATGACGATCGCGGCGGCGGAGGGCACCTTTGTCACCACCATCGAAGGGCTGTCGCGGGAGCGCGACCACCCGGTGCAACAGGCATTCAT
>CANJKQ010000091.1 GCA_947474905.1 Pseudomonadota bacterium
GGGCAAGACGTTCCGGTCACGCCTGATCGTCGGCACCGGCAAATATAAGGATTTTGCCCAGAATGCGGCGGCGGTGGCGGCATCGGGCGCGGAAATCGTCACCGTCGCGGTGCGGCGCGTCAATGTCAGCGACCCCAAGGCGCCGATGCTGACCGATTTCATCGATCCCAAAAAAGTGACGTACCTTCCCAACACCGCCGGCTGCTTCACCGCTGACGACGCCGTCCGCACCTTGCGGCTGGCGCGCGAGGCAGGCGGGTGGGACTTGGTAAAGCTCGAAGTGCTGGGCGAGGCCAAGACGCTCTACCCCGACATGCGCGAAACGCTGAAGGCGACCGAAGTGCTGGTGCGCGAAGGCTTCAAGCCGATGGTCTATTGCACTGATGATCCCATCGCCGCCAAGCAGCTGGAAGAAGCGGGCGCGGTCGCCATCATGCCGCTGGGCGCGCCGATCGGATCGGGGCTGGGCATCCAGAACCGCGTGACCATCCGGCTGATCGTGGAAGGCGCCCGGGTGCCGGTGCTGGTCGATGCCGGTGTCGGCACCGCGTCGGACGCGGCGGTGGCGATGGAGCTGGGCTGCGACGGCGTGCTGATGAACACCGCGATTGCCGAGGCCAAGGACCCGATCATGATGGCGGCGGCGATGAAGGCAGCGGTCGAGGCGGGGCGGCTGGCCTATCGCGCGGGCCGCATGGGCCAGCGCCGCTATGCCGATCCGTCGAGCCCGCTGGCGGGGTTGATTTGAGCGCCTGGAAGCACATGATCGTCATGCCGGACTTGTTCCGGCATCCACCGGGCGGCACGGGATAAATGAGAGCCTCTTGCCGCTCGGCGAGCCTGTGGGTGGACCCCGGCACAAGGCCGGGGTGACGATGTACGTAGCGTAACCGAATACCTGGCCCTTACGAATGATTGGGGGAGGAGACTAGCCATGCGCTTTGCCGGTTTCAGCCTTGCCCTATCGCCGATTTTGATCCTGTCTGCCTGCCAGCAAGGCGCCGCCGCCAACCAAGCCGCGCCTGCATCCGTGCCGGGCAGCGCGACGGTGGCGACCACGCAGGACGTGACGCTGACTGCGGCCGACGGCACGTCCATCTTTGGCACCTATTATCGCGCCGCCAAGCCCAAGGCCCTGATCCTCCTCTTCCACCAGGCGGGCTCCAGCCGGCATGAATATGACCCGATCGCGCCCAGACTGGCGGCGGAGGGCTATGAGGCGCTTGCGATCGATCAACGATCAGGCGGCACGCTTTACGGGCCCAATGCCACGGTCGATCACCTTGGCCATAGCGCCGATTATCGGGCGGCCGAAGCCGATCTGCAGGCGGCGCTCGATTGGGCGGGCAAGCAAGGACGGCCAGTAATCCTGTGGGGCAGCAGCTATTCGGCGGCGCTCGTTTTCCGCATCGCCGCCGCCAATCCCGGCAAGGTCGCGGCGGTCATAGCGTTTTCCCCCGGCGAATATCTTTGGCAGCCGCATCTGGTGGCAGCGGCGGCAGGAAAAGTGACGGTGCCGGTTTTCGTCACCTCCGCCAGGGATGCTGACGAGATTGCGGCGGCGCGGACCATTCTGGCGGCGTCACCGGCCGCAACCAAAGTGCAGTTCGTGCCGCCCCGTGCCGGCATTCACGGCGCAAGCGCGCTCCGCTCTGACCGTAATGCCGCCGGCGCGGCGGATTATTGGCACGCCGTGGACGCCTTCCTGGCGAAGCTTACCCATTGACCCGTCGCCCTTGGCGGCGAAATGGTGCTGGGCTGCGACGGTTCGGGCAACGACGCCGGGGATCACCCGTTGATGATGCGCGCGCCGGGCATCCCCCTTGGCCTGGCGTCGCAACGTTAAAGGAGCACAGCCATGGGCGAACTCACCGACAAGATCAAAGGCAGCGTCAACAGCGCCATCGGCAAGATGAAGCAGGACAGCGCAGACCCCGATGTCCGCGCGGAAGGCGCCGGGCAAGAGCTGAAAGGCAAGGCGCAAAAGGCGGTTGGCGACATAAAGGGCGCCATCAACCGCCTCTGATCGCCAAGCTGATCCCTCGGGTGGCGTAGCGAGGGAAGGGCCGTCCCGGTGCAAGCCGGGACGGCCCGATTGTTATTAAGGACGATTGCTTGCGGTGAGAGCCACACCGCCGCCCCCGCTATTATCCGTCACCCCAGCCTATACCCGTCACCCCAGCTTATCCCGTCACCCCAGCGTATCCCGTCACCCCAGCGCAAGCTGGGGTCGCTTGCCGCATACGATCCCAGCTTTCGCTGGGATGACGGCAGCGATCACTCCCCCCGCAAGCGGCTGATCGTTGTCGAATTGGTGATCACTTCGATATCGGTCTTGAGGTGGAGCAGCCGCACGCCTTTTTCGGCCAGCGCACGGTCGAGCGCGGGGGCGAATTGCTCGGTGGTCTCCACCACTTCCGACCAGCAATGATAAGCGCGGGCGAGCGCGGCGAAATCGGGATTGCTGAGCGCCGTGCCCGACAAGCGGCGCGGATAATCGCGCTCCTGGTGCATGCGGATCGTGCCATAGCCGCCATTGTCGACGACGATGACGAGCATGTTCGCGCCATGCTGAACGGCGGTGGCAAGTTCCTGCCCGTTCATCAGGAAATCGCCATCGCCCGCCACCGCGACGACGGTCTTGTTGGGGCAGCGCAGCGCGGCGGCGACGGCAGCGGGCACGCCATAGCCCATCGCGCCGGCGGTGGGGGCGAGTTGCGAAGTCTGCATTTCGTAATGCCAATAACGATGCCACCAGCCCGAAAAATTGCCGGCGCCGTTACAGATGATGGTATCGGCGGGCAGCGCCTCCCGCATCGCCAGCACGCACTGAGCCAGATCGAGGGAAACACCCTCACGCGGTTTTGGAGTCGCCCAATCGAGCCATTCGGCGTGCGCTTCGGCGGCAGCGGACAGGGGTTGTTTTGGGAAGTCGGCGCAAACGATTTCGATCGCGAAGGCGCACGGATCGGCGCAGATGGCGATATCGGCACGATAGACGCTGTTTAGTTCTGCCGGGTCGGGGTGGACATGGATCAGCTTTTGATCAGGGTGATCAGGCGTAATCAGCGTGTAGCCATCGGTCGTCGCCTCGCCGAGCCGAGCGCCAACGGCCAGGATCACATCGGCCTGCTTGATCCGTTCGACCAACTTGGGGTTTGGGCCGTAGCCTAGGTTACCAGCCCAATCGCCGCGCTGGTTGGTAACCGCATCTTGGCGGCGAAATGCGCTTGCAACGGGAATACCCCAATGTCGGGCAAAATGGCCGAACGCCGCATTCGTCGCGATATCCCAGCCCGCGCCGCCGACGATCGCAACCGGCCGTTCGGCGGTGCGCAAGACATCGAGCGCTTGGTCGAAGTTTTCTCGCGAAATCCACGTCCGCAGCCGCTTCACCCGCGGCCGATCCACTGCCTCCACCTCATCGCGCAGCATGTCCTCGGGCAGCGCCAGCACGACTGGCCCGGGCCGCCCGCTGATCGCGGTGTTAAAGGCGCGGGCGATATATTCGGGGATGCGGCGCGCGTCGTCGATGCGGGCGGCCCATTTGGCGATGGGGCGAAACATCGCCTCGAAATCGATTTCCTGGAACGCTTCGCGGTGGCGGTGGCCCCGGTCGATATCGCCGATGAACAGGATCATCGGCTGGCTGTCCTGCATCGCGACATGGACGCCGATCGAGGCATTGGTCGCGCCCGGCCCGCGCGTGACGAAGCAGATGCCGGGTCGCCCGGTCAGTGTGCCGTCCGCACACGCCATGAACGCCGCGCCACCCTCTTGCCGGCACGTCACCACCTCGATCTGCGGCGTGTCGTGGAGCGCGTCGAGCACGGCGAGAAAGCTCTCGCCCGGCACCTGGAACAGCCGGTCGACGCCTTGCGCCACCAGGTTGTCGACAAGGATGCGGCCGCCGGTGCGAAGCTGGGTCATGGCGGGGGTTTAGCGAGGTGGGGAGCCAGAGGCTAGCGGTGCGACTAGCGAACCCTCTCCCCTTGCGGGAGAGGGGTGCGAAGACTTGGCGGCTTGCCGCCTAGTCGAAGCTGGGTGAGGGGTGAATCCCGGACCATCGACGGCAGGTTTGCCCTCACCAAGCTTCGCTAAGCGCTGCCGCGCTAAGCTGTGCTATCCTCTCCCGCAAGCGGGAGAGGAATCAGGTGGTAGGTGGCCGCCGTGCTACGCCTGATGCACCGCCTTGGTCACGCAATAGCTGGCATAGCCCTCGGTACCGCCTTCGCTGCCGAAGCCCGAATGCTTCACCCCGCCGAACGGCGCGTCGGCGGTGCTGATCGCGAAGCTGTTGATGCCGACCATGCCCGCCTCGATCGCGTCGCCCAATATGTTGGCGCGGCGGCCATTCTCGGTGAAGGCGAAGGCGGCGAGGCCGTAGGGCAGGCGATTGGCTTCGGCGATCGCCTCGTCCATGTCCGTGAATGGTCGGCTGACCGCGACGGGGCCGAAGGGCTCGGTCGACATGATTTCGGCCTCGAGCGGCACATCGGCGAGGAGGGTGGGGCGGAAGAAAAAGCCTTCGTCGCCCAATCGCTCGCCGCCCACCAAGGCTCGCGCGCCCTTGGCCTTGGCATCGTCGACCAGCCGCTCGATCGCCTCGGGGCGGCGGACATTGGCAAGCGGCCCCATGCGGTTGGCGGGATCGAGCCCGTCACCCACCGGCAGCTGCGCGGTGCGCGCGGCAAAACCCGCCAGAAAATCCTCGTAGATCGATTCCTCGACATGGAAGCGCGTCGGCGAGACGCACACCTGGCCCGCATTGCGAAACTTCTGCGGAACGACCATGTCGAGCGTCTTTTCAAGGTCGCAATCGGCGAAGATCAGCACAGGGGCGTGGCCGCCCAGCTCCATCGTCGTGCGCTTCACGCCATCGGCCGCCAGCCGCAGCAGATGCTGGCCGACCGGCACCGACCCGGTGAAGCTCACCTTGCGGACGATGGGCGAGGCGATCAGGTGGCGGCTGACCGTATCGGGCACGCCGAACACGAGCTGCGCGACGCCCTTGGGCAGGCCCGCATCGTCGAGACAACGGATGAGCGCGCTGGTGCAGCCCGGCGTTTCTTCCGGCGGCTTGGCAATGACCGAGCAGCCCGCCGCGAGCGCCGGCGCCAGCTTTTTCGCCATCAGGTACAGCGGGAAATTCCACGGCGAAAACGCCGCGACGACGCCGACCGGCTGCTGAATGACGATCGAGCGCTGCCCCTCGGGCCGCACCAGCACGCGGCCATAAGCGCGCAGCGCCTCGTCGGCATACCAATCAAACATTTGTGCCGACCCCGCCACTTCCGCGCGCGATTCGGCCAACGGCTTGCCCTGTTCGCGCGTCATCAGCGTCGCGATGGCCTCGGCCCGGTCGCGCAGCAATTGCGCGGTTTTGTGGAGGATGGCGGCGCGCTTGTTGGCGTCGGTCTTGCGCCAGACGGCAAAGCCTTTTTCCGCAGCAGCCAGCGCCGCGTCAAGATCAGCCGCGCTCGCCAGCGGCACCTCCGCGATGGCGCCACCCGTCGCGGGATTGAC
>CANJKQ010000092.1 GCA_947474905.1 Pseudomonadota bacterium
CAACGACCGCGCGCATATCGAGATTGGCTCGGTTTACCCCACCAGCGACATTCGCGCCGCGCTTTATGTCGACGCGCTGCTTGGCAAACATTTCGCTTTGCTCGGCTCGACTGGCACCGGCAAATCGACTTCGACCGCGCTGATCCTCCACCGCATCTGCGAGATGGCGCCCCAAGGCCATGTCGTGATGGTCGATCCGCATGGCGAATATGGCGCGGCCTTCAGCGACAAGGGCGAACGCTACGACGTCGGCAATCTCGCCATGCCCTATTGGCTGATGAACTTCGAAGAGCATTGCGAGGTTTTTATCACGTCCAGCGGCTCCGACCGGCAGATGGATGCGGATATTCTCGCCAAATGCCTGTTGATGGCGCGCGCCAAAGGCAAGATCGGCCAGGATATCGGCAAGCTAACGGTCGACGCGCCGGTACCCTATCTGCTCAGCGATCTCGTCAATTTCATCCAGCAGGAAATGGGCAAGCTCGATCGCGCGGGCGACACGGCGCCGTATCTACGGTTGAAAACCAAAATCGACGAAATCCGCGCCGATCCGCGCTATGCTTTCATGTTTTCGGGCATGCTCGTCGCCGATACCATGGCCGGGTTCATCCAGCGCATGTTCCGCCTGCCCGGTGACGGCAAGCCCATTTCGATCATCGACGTGTCAGGCGTGCCGAGCGAGATTACCTCGGTCGTCGTCGCGGTGCTGAGCCGCATGGTGTTCGACTTTGCGATCTGGTCAAGGAACGAGCCCAAGCGACCGATCCTGCTCGTCTGCGAGGAAGCCCATCGCTACATCCCCAACGAAGCCAATGCCGACAAATCGTCGGTCGGCCGCATTCTGGGCCGGATCGCCAAGGAAGGCCGCAAATATGGCGTTTCGCTGGGGCTGATCACCCAGCGCCCGTCGGACCTTGCCGAAGGCGTGCTGTCGCAATGCGGCACGATCATCGCGATGCGCCTTAACAACGATCGCGACCAATCCTTCGTACGCGCGGCTATGCCTGAAGGTGCGCGCAGCTTCCTCGATTCGATTCCGGCCTTGCGCAACCGCGAATGCATCATTTGCGGTGAAGGCGTCGCCGTGCCGATCCGCGTTGCGTTCGATGCGCTCGAGGAAGCGAAACGGCCGGCGTCCGACGACCCGGTCTTCTCGACCCTGTGGCGCGAAACCGGCGGCGAGGAGCAGATCATCGCCCGCACCATCCGCCGCTGGCGCGCCCAGGGGCATTGACGGGGACAGCCGCCTAATCGCTATCCGTCATTGCGAGCAAAGCGAAGCGATGCGGGCCAATTTCGGCGGTTCCGCTGGATTGCTTCGTCGCTACGCCCCTCGCAATGACGGGCGGTTATCGTCCGGCAATCAATTGGCCGGCTTGACCGACATCAGCCAGGCCACCCGCGCCTTGAACTGCTTCAACGCTGAGCCGGTTAGCTGTTGGACGGTGCTAAAGGAAATCGCCTTGGGATTGACCGAAACGCCGTTGCGCCACAGCTCGTAATGGAGGTGCGGGCCGGTCGACAGGCCGGTCGAGCCGACATAGCCGATCACTTGCCCCTGCTGCACGCGCGTACCCGGTGCGACCGCGATACGGCTCATATGGCCATAGCCGCTGGCAAGCCCGCCGCCGTGCATCAGCTTGACGAAATTGCCATAGCCGCCGCTGCGACCGGCGAACACCACCGTGCCGCTCATCGCCGCATGGATCGGCGAGCCATAGGGCGCGCCGATGTCCATCCCCTTATGCATCTTCATGAAATTGAGGATCGGGTGGAAGCGCATGCCATAGCCCGAGGTGACATGGCCGGCGACCGGCATCGCCATCATGCCCTTATGCTCGCCGACACCCTTGGCGTCATACCATTCGGCGCGGTCGCCATCGCCCCAGCGGACCAGCTCAACCTTGCGGTCGGCATGATTGAGGCCCGCATAAAGCAGATTGCCAAGCTGCACCTCGCCCGTCGCGGCGCGCTGGCGTTCCAGCGTCAGGTCGAACGTGTCGTTGGCGCGCACGTCGCGGCCAACCGAAACGCGGCTGGCGAGCGCGCGGATATAGGCTTCCACCGCCTTTGCAGGCGCGCCTGCGGCGCGGGCCGAGCGATAGAGGCTGGAGCCGACCAGCCCGCGAATACGCAGCGGCGTATTGTCGATCGCAATCGGCTGTTTGGTCATCACCAGATCATTGCCGACGCGATTGACGTTGACGAACAAGTCAAACCGCGCGCGGAACTTCATCGCTTCCAGCGGGCGCGGCTGCCCCTTGGCGGGGCGGCGGCCGAGCGTGAGGTCGAATTGGGTACCGGGCTTGATGTCGCTCAGCGCCACCGCGCGGGTAACGGCATTGGCGCTGGTTGCGGCGTCAGCGCTCGCTACCCCGGCGCGTTCCAGCGTGCGCTGCAGATTGTCGCCGCCGCCCAAGGTCGCGGTCAGCGAGATGATCGGCCGTTCGGGGATTTCACCCAGCGGCCGCACCTGGCTGGTCGCGGCGAGCCGACGGCCTGTGTCCCCGCCCTCGGCCAGTGGCGTGATGATCTGAGCCCGGGCATCTTCCCAATCGCTGCCCGAAAGCGGGGCGGGCACCTCGCCAATGATCGTGCGATTGAAACCGGGCGAGAGGAGGCAGGTGGCGGTGCACAGGGCGAGGCAGGTGGCGGCGCCGCGATACCAATCAGCAGAACCGATGCGCGATCCAAGATCCGGCGCCCAGTCAATGTCACGCGCCCATTCGCGCCATTGCTGGCTGCGCGGCAAGGCTGGCATCCCCGGCAGCGCGCGCGTTGGCAGGACGGCGGCACCGCCCCCTTCATCGACTGCAAGATCGCTGCGTAGAAACACAGCCGCCTTCCCCACCCAACGGACCCGCACCGCACGCACGCGGCCCGTAATCCCTTATCTAATCTGCTGTCTGGACTGTGGGGATCAAACCCTAAAGTCAAATTAACCGATGGCCATGCCTGTGCCAATTGCGACGAACTGTGCGCCTTGATCGATGAGCGGCGTTCCGGATTGGAACGCTGCCAAACCCACGCAAATCCAAGCTTTTTGGTTAATGCAAATATGGACGACGAGGCAGTTGCGGATCGCGCCGCAACGCGCGATCTAACGGTCATTATGGCGCTCAGCGACCCACCTTCGGTTACCGCCGTGCTGGGCCCGACCAATACGGGCAAGACGCATCTCGCGATCGAGCGGATGTGCGGCCATTCCAGCGGTATGATCGGCTTTCCGCTGCGCCTGCTGGCGCGCGAGGTGTACGACCGGGTCGTCAAGTTGAAGGGCGCCGAACGCGTGGCGCTGGTGACGGGCGAGGAACGGATCGTCCCCCCTGACGCGCGCTGGTTTCTGTGTACGGCGGAAAGCATGCCTGCCGATCGTGCGCCCGCCTTTGTCGCGCTCGACGAGGCGCAGCTCGGCGCCGATCCTGAACGGGGGCATGTCTTTACCGATCGCCTGCTGCATGCGCGCGGCCGCGACGAGACGATGATCCTGGGATCAGAAGCGCTGCGGCCGATGGTGCAGGCGCTGGTGCCCAAAGCCGAGATCATCGCCCGGCCGCGCTTTTCCACACTCCGCTATGCCGGCGCCAAAAAGATTTCGCGGCTGCCCAAACGATCCGTCATCGTCGCTTTTTCCGCCGAGGAAGTTTATGCGGTCGCCGAGATGCTGCGGCGGCTGCGGGGCGGTGCGGCGGTGGTGATGGGCGCGCTGTCCCCGCGCACGCGCAACGCCCAGGTCGCGATGTTTCAGGCCGGCGAAGTCAATTACCTCGTCGCCACCGATGCCATCGGCATGGGCCTCAACATGGACGTCAACCACGTCGCCTTCGCTTCGCTCAGCAAGTTTGACGGCCGTCGCCAACGCCGCCTGACCGTGGCCGAAATGGCGCAGATTGCCGGGCGCGCCGGGCGGCATCAGCGCGACGGCACTTTCGGCGCGCTGAGCGAGGATGGGCCGGGCGCGTTTACCGCCGATGAGATCGAGGCGATCGAGGACCATCATTTTCCGCTGCTCGAGAAGCTGTATTGGCGTGAGGGCGACCCCGATCTCAGCTCGGTCGATGCGCTGATCGCCGATCTTGAGCGGCGCCCCGATCATGCCGTGCTGAAACCCGCGCCCGAGGCAATCGATCTTGCGGTGCTGAAGCGGCTGGCGGCCGAGGAGTGGGTGCGCGCCCGCAGCCGATCGCGCGCGATGGTGGCGCGGCTATGGTCGGCGTGCAGCGTGCCCGATTTCCGCAAGACCGGCGCCGACGCCCATGCCCGTTTCGTGGCCAAGCTGTTTGATCCATTATCGAGCGGCAAGGGCCATATCCCGCACGATTGGTTCGCCGCCGAGCTGGCCCGGCTCGACAACGTCCAGGGAGATGTCGAGACGATTGCCGGGCGCATCGCTGCGGCGCGAAGCTGGGCCTATATCGCGCACCGCGCCGACTGGCTGGCCGAACCGGCGCATTGGGCGGCGCAGACCCGGGCGCTGGAAGAGCGCCTGTCCGACGCGCTGCACGCCTCGCTCACCCAGCGTTTTGTCGATAAGCGCACGACCATGTTGCTGCGGCAGATTGGTGCGGATGCGCGCGCGCTGCCGGTAACGATCGCGGCGGATGGCGAGGTGCTGGTTGAGGATCACGCGATTGGCCGCCTCGACGGGTTTCGCTTCACCGTCGATGCGCGAGCGGGCCATGCCGACAAGAAGCTGCTGCTGGCGGCGGCCGAGCGTCGGCTGGGCGTCGAACGCGGGCGGCGCGGCGAGGCATTGGCGGCGGCGGCAGACGACGCGCTGGCGCTGGCGGACGATCCGGCGGGCCCCGTCATCCTCTGGCAGGGCCATCGCGTGGCCAGGCTGAACGCGGCGCCCAACGGCCTTGCCCCGCACGTGGCGCTGGATCGCGCGCTCGATTGCCTCGCGCCCGCGCAGCGCAATGCGATCCGTGCGCGGCTGCAGGACTGGCTGACGGCGATGTTGGCGCGGCATGTGCCGGGCCTTGTCGCGCTGGCGGCGATGGCGCGCGATGCCCAGGCAAGTGGGGCCGCGCGCGCGGTGGCGGCGGCAATGGTCGCGGGCAATGGCGTCGTTGCCCGTGCCAGCATCGACGAAGCGATCGCCAGCCTTGATGCCGAGACGCGGCGCCGACTGCGCAAGGCGGGCGTGACGATCGGCACGCTCGACCTGTTCGACGCGCGGCTGTTGAAGGGGCGCGGCGCGGCATGGCGCCGGGCGTTGCAGGAAATGCGCACGCCGGGCAGCGCAGGCGATCCATCGGCGCCGGTGTTGTCGGTGCAGCGCGACCAGCCCGTGCCGCATGGCTATCGCCTGATCGGCCGTCAGGCGCTGCGCGTCGACCTGGTCGAGCGGATTGCCCGCGCCGCGCACGACGCCCGGCAGGGGCGCGACCCCTTTCCGTTCGATTTCGCGCCCGCCGCTGCCATGGGCCTTCGCCCCGAAACATTGGCGCGGCTGATGCAGGTGCTGGGTTTTCGGGCGCGTGCCGGTGACGGCCATTCGGCGCCGCACTGGCAATG
>CANJKQ010000093.1 GCA_947474905.1 Pseudomonadota bacterium
GACACCACGGCGACGATCTGACCGCCAGAACATTGCAACCATCATGTCGGCGGGCGCGGCTTGCCGGAGGGAGAAGCCATGAGCCTGTTGATCATCATCATTCTTGGCATTGTCGAAGGTGTGACCGAATTTCTGCCGGTCTCCTCGACCGGCCACCTCATTCTGGCGGGACATTTCCTGGGCCTGCCCGAAGCCGATGCGACGTTTGACATTGTGATCCAGCTGGGGGCGATCCTGGCGATCGTGGTGCTGTATTGGCATCGTTTCATGCAGGTGGGTGTGGGCCTGCTGCGCGGCGACAGGGGCGCCATGGCCTTTACCCGCAACATTCTGCTGGGCTTTTTGCCGGCGGGCATCGTCGGCGCGATTGCCTATGGCGCGATCCGGCGGGTGCTGGAAGCACCGAGCGTCGCGGTTGTGGTGGTGGCGCTGGCGCTGCTGGTCGGCGGCCTGCTGATCCTGCTGATCGAACGCATCGCGCCGCCGGCGCGGACGCAGGGCGTGGAAAATATCGGCTGGCGAACCGCGCTCGGCATCGGGCTGGTCCAATGCCTGTCGATGATCCCCGGGGTCAGCCGGTCGGGCGCCACGATCATGGGCGCGCGCGCGCTGGGCATCGAGCAGAAGACGGCGGCGGAATACAGCTTTTTCCTCGCCATCCCGACCATGCTGGGCGCGACGACCCTGGCCTTGTGGAAAGCCCGCCATGAGCTGGGCGGCGCGCATGTTCAGGCGATTGCGATCGGCTTTGTGGTGTCGTTCCTCGTCGCGCTGGTGGTGGTGCGCTGGTTCATCGGCGTGGTGACGCGGCACGGCTTTGCGCCTTGCGCCTGGTATCGCATCCTGGCGGGTGGATTGGCGCTCGGTCTGTTCTATGCAGGCATCCATGCATAAAGAGGCCGAAACGGTCCATTATTGGAGCGGAGAGCAGGCGGGGAGGCGCGCGGCCCCAGAAATTTGATACGGCGTGACGGTATATAGGGAATATATGCTGTCCTATTGGCGTGAAATTGCATAGACTCGGGTTGCTGACGCCGTTATATTGCCCCCGATCTGATCGATAGGGGCATTTGATGGCGCAGGAGCGCATGCTGCAATTTGTCGAGCGTGGGCAGGCCTATCCCGCCAAACGCGCGCCCGAATTGCGCGCCGAGGATTTCCGCGAGATCGCCGATCGCTATGCGCCGTCCGATAGCGCGGCTCAGGCGGCGCGCTGCTCGCAATGCGGCGTGCCCTATTGCTCGGTGCATTGCCCGCTCGGCAACCATATCCCCGACTGGCTGCGACTGACGGCGGAAGGCCGGTTGCGCGAGGCCTATGAGCTCTCCAACGCCACCTCGACCATGCCCGAAATCTGTGGCCGCATCTGCCCGCAGGACCGGCTGTGCGAGGGCAATTGCGTCATCGAATTTTCCGGGCACGGCGCGGTGACGATTGGCTCGGTCGAGAAATTCATTACCGACACCGCATGGGATAATGGCTGGGTCGAGCCGCTGGTGCCGGGCCGACCGACCGGGCAATCGGTGGGGATCATTGGCGCTGGCCCCGCCGGGCTGACGGCGGCCGAATATCTGCGCGCGGCCGGGCATGAGGTGCATGTCTATGACCGGCATGACCGGCCGGGCGGGCTGCTCACCTATGGCATTCCCGGCTTCAAGCTTGAAAAGCCGGTGGTGATGCGCCGGATCGATCGGCTGGCGGCGGGCGGCATCCATTTCCATTGCGACGCCGATGTCGGCAGCGCGGCGCTCCCCTTCGAGACGCTTCGCGCCCGCCACGACGCCCTGCTCATCGCGACGGGCGTCTACAAAGCCCGCGAGATCAAGGCGCCGGGTGTCGGCAGTGAGGGCGTGGTCGCCGCGCTTGATTACCTCATTGCGTCCAACCGCAAGGGCTTTGGCGATGCGGTGCCCGAGTTCGACTCGGGCGCGCTCAATGCGCAAGGCAAGCATGTCGTCGTCATCGGCGGCGGCGACACCGCGATGGATTGCGTCCGCACCGCCGTCCGCCAGGGCGCCAAATCGGTCAAATGCCTGTATCGACGCGATCGCGCCAACATGCCGGGCAGCCAGCGCGAAGTAGCCAATGCCGAAGAGGAGGGCGTCGAGTTCGTCTGGCTTTCCGCACCGCAAGCCTTCGAGGCGAGCGACCGGCTAACGGCGGTGCGCGCGCAGCGGATGCGGCTCGGCGCGCCCGATGCCGGTGGCCGCCGGGCGCCGGAGCCCGAGCCAGGTGGCGAGTTCGCCATCCCCGCCGATCTCGTCATCAAGGCATTGGGCTTCGATCCCGAGGATTTGCCGCGCCTGTTTGGGGAGCCAGCACTCGGCGTGTCACGCTGGGGCACGGTGATGGTCAATATGGCAACGATGATGACCAGCCTCGACGGCGTCTTCGCGGCTGGCGACATCGTCCGCGGCGCCAGCCTGGTGGTGTGGGCGATCCGCGACGGCCGCGACGTGGCGGAGCGGATGCAGGGTTATCTGAAGGCAAAGGCTGGCGAGGGAAGGAAGGCGGCGTGATCATTACCTTGATGGCAACCCTGATGTCGCCCGTGGCGGACACAGCAGCGCAGGCGCCGCAAGCGCAATCAACCCCTGACCCAGCCAAGCTGGCGGTCGCTCGCGATATCGTTGATCTCGTATTGCCGCCCGACCGACGCGACGCCATGTTTCAAAATATTATCGATGCGATGATGGGCAACATCGTCGCAGGTCAAACGAAGGCGCTCGATCTGGATGAGTTGTTTACCAAATACCCGGAAGTTCGAGATATTTTTGGAAAGTTTCTTCGGCATTCACGCGACAACGCTCTTGCCGATCTCAAGCAGTACCAGGGTGACTTACTTCTCGCTTATGCCAATGCCTATGCGCGTACATTCAGTGTGGAAGAATTGATCCAAATCAAGTCTTTCCTGGGGACAGAAGCCGGACAAAAATTTGCTACGCGGTCAACCGCATTGTTCAATGACCCCGACGTAAGCGCCTGGATGCGCAAGGCGGTTGAGCGATCGCAACGGCAAGCGTCCCAAGATCTTGAGCAACTACAGGTTGATATTAAAGCCGCGATTGCCCGCGCCGACGTACCCCATGACCATAGCTGACCCCCACACTCACCTCGCCACGTATGGCATGTACCGCCCGGAATTCGAATCCGATGCGTGCGGCGTCGGCCTCGTCGCCGCGACCGATGGCAAGGCATCGCGCCGGGTCGTGCAGTCCGCGATCGATGCGCTGAAAGCGGTGTGGCACCGCGGCGCGGTCGATGCCGATGGCAAGACGGGGGATGGCGCGGGGCTACACATCGACTTGCCGGTCAAGTTCTTTGAAGAAGCGATCCAGCTTTCCGGCCACCGCCCGCTGCCCAACCGGCTCGGCGTCGGCATGGTGTTCCTACCGCGCACCGATCTTGGCGCGCAGGAAACGTGCCGCACCATCGTCGAGAGCGTCATCATTGAGGCGGGCTACACCATCTATGGCTGGCGGCAGGTGCCGGTCGATGTCTCGGTAATCGGCCAGAAAGCGCAGGCGACGCGGCCCGAGATTGAGCAGATCATGATCGCCGGGCCGAAGCCTGAGGCAATGACGGCGGACGAGTTTGAGAAGGACTTGTATCTCGTCCGCCGCCGCATCGAAAAGGCGGTGATCGCGGCGCAGATCCAGGGCTTTTACATCTGCTCGCTGTCGTGCCGCTCGATCGTCTATAAGGGGCTGTTCCTCGCCGAGAGCCTGTCGGTCTTCTATCCCGACCTCACCGACCTGCGCTTTGAAAGCCGCGTCGCGATTTTCCACCAGCGTTATTCGACCAATACCTTCCCACAATGGTGGCTCGCCCAGCCCTTCCGCTGCCTCGCGCACAACGGCGAGATCAACACCGTGCGCGGCAACAAGAACTGGATGCTGAGCCACGAGATCAAGATGGCGGCGCATGCCTTTCGTGAGCATTCGGAAGACATCAAGCCGGTGATCCCGGCAGGCGCCAGCGACACCGCCGCGCTCGATGCGGTGTTCGAGGCAATTTGCCGCTCGGGCCGCGACGCGCCGACCGCCAAGCTGATGCTGGTGCCCGAGGCATGGGGCGATGACAGCGACCTGCCGCCCGATCACCTCGCCATGTACAAATATCTCGCCAGCGTGATGGAGCCGTGGGACGGCCCCGCCGCGCTCGCCATGACCGATGGCCGCTGGGCAGTCGCGGGCATGGACAGGAACGCGCTGCGCCCCTTGCGTTACATCCGCACCAATGACGGGCTGCTGATCGTCGGGTCCGAAAGCGGCATGGTGGTGGTGCCCGAAGGAACCATCGTTGAGAAAGGCAGGCTCGGCCCGGGCCAGATGATCGCGGTCGACCTCGACGATGGCATCGTGCTCAAGGACCGCGCGGTCAAGGATCGCATCGCCGGCGAAGTCGATTATGCGGCGCTGATCGGCGAATTCATGACGATCGACGATCTGCCGCCGGTCGAAGGCGACCCCGTCTGCCGTTTCGATCGCGCCGAGCTTGCCCGCCGCCAGGTCGCCGCCGGGCAGACGATCGAGGATATGGAGCTGATCCTCGCCCCCATGGTCGAAACCGGCAAGGAAGCGGTCGGCTCGATGGGCGACGACACGCCGCTCGCCGTCATCTCCGACAAGCCACGCCTGATCAGCCAGTTTTTCCGCCAGAATTTCAGCCAGGTCACCAATCCGCCGATCGATCCGCTGCGCGAGCGGCATGTGATGAGCCTGAAGACGCGCTTTTCCAACCTCGCCAACATCCTCGAGCCTGAGCGCGAGCCGGCGCCGGTGCTGGTGCTCGATTCGCCCGTCCTCACCAGCGCCAGCTGGTTGCGGCTGCAGGCGCATTTTGGCGCCAAGGTGGCGGTGATCGACTGCACCTTCGCGACCGGCGGCGGGCCGGAGGCATTACGCGGCGCCATTGATCGCATCCGCGCCGAGGCGGAAGAGGCCGTGCGCGAAGGCCGGTCGGAATTGTTCCTGACCGATGAGGCGATCGGGCCAGATCGCGTCGGCATCGCCGGGGTGCTGGCGGCTGCCGCCGTCCATACGCACCTCGTCCGCAAGGGGCTGCGCAGCTATGCCAGCGTCAATATCCGCACCGCCGAATGCCTCGATACGCATTATTACGCGGTGCTGATCGGCGTCGGCGCGACCACGGTAAACGCCTATCTCGCCGAAGCCGCGATCGCCGATCGCCACGCGCGCGGCTTGTTCGGCGCGCTCAGCCTGGAGCAATGCCTGGAGCAGCACCGTAGCGCGATCAACGAAGGGCTGCTCAAGATTCTGTCGAAAATGGGGATCGCGGTCATCTCCAGCTATCGCGGCGGTTACAATTTCGAAGCCGTGGGGCTCAGCCGCGCGCTGGTCAACGAGTTGTTCCCCGGCATGCCCGCCAAGATTTCGGGCGAAGGTTATGCCTCGCTCCATCTCAGCGCGACGCTGCGCCACGATGCCGCGTTCGATCGCGCGGTCACGACGCTGCCGATCGGCGGCTTTTATCGCCAGCGCCA
>CANJKQ010000094.1 GCA_947474905.1 Pseudomonadota bacterium
GGAGTGGCTCGACACCCTGTGAAATAATGCGAAGGACGTGGTGGTCAGTCTCCCGGCATTGCGCGCCTACGCCGCGTTCCTTCGCATTATCGCCACCTCGCGATAAGCCATCATCCACAACCATCTCGATGCGGCCATGCAGGCGGCCAACATCACCGGCTCGACCGGGACGTTGAACCGCCAGGCCAAATCCGCCGCGCGCTCCGCCTTCGAAAGCGCCAAGCAGCGTTTCTTCGGTCATCTGCTAACATCGATGAAGACGCCGACGTTGATCCGCTCGATCGCGGCGGACCTGGAGGCCGGGCATTCCGCGGTCATCCAGATCGTCTCGACCGGCGAGGCGCTGATGGAACGGCGCTTGGCCGAAGTTCCGACCGAGGAGTGGAATGACATTCGCGTCGACATCACGCCCCGCGAATATGTCCTCGATTATCTCGCCCATTCCTTCCCGGTGCAGCTCTACGAGCCCTTCAGCGACGGCGAGGGCAATATGTCCTCGCGTCCGGTCTTTCGCGACGGCCAGCCGGTCGAGAGCCGCGAGGCGGTCGCCCGCCGCACCGAGCTGATCGAGAAACTCGCGAGCCTTCCGCCGGTGCCGGGCGCGCTCGACCAGATCGTCCAGCATTTCGGCGCGGACGTGGTGGCCGAAGTCACCGGCCGCTCGCGTCGTATCGTGCGCAAGGGACAGCGCCTTGTGGTCGAGACCCGCGCGGCGTCCGCCAATCTCGCCGAGACCCAGGCCTTCATGGACGACATGAAGCGCGTGCTCGTGTTCAGCGATGCCGGCGGTACGGGCCGCAGCTACCATGCGGAGCTGTCGGCACGGAACACGCGGCTTCGCGTCCACTATCTGCTTGAGCCGGGCTGGAAAGCCGACGCCGCGATCCAAGGCCTCGGCCGCACCCACCGCACCAACCAGGCGCAGCCGCCGCTCTTCCGTCCGATCGCGACCAATGTGAAGGCGGAGAAGCGCTTCCTATCGACCATCGCGCGCCGGCTCGACACGCTGGGCGCGATCACGCGCGGACAGCGCCAGACCGGCGGCCAGGGCCTGTTCCGACCCGAGGACAATCTGGAGAGCCACTATGCGCGCGATGCGCTTCGCCAGCTCTACATCCTGATCGTCCGCGGCAAGATCGAAGGGTGCTCGCTCCAGCGGTTCGAGGACACGACCGGCCTGAAGCTGATGGACGACAACGGCATCAAGGACGAGCTCCCGCCGATCACAACCTTTCTCAACCGCCTGCTCGCGCTCACCATCGACCTGCAGGACGTCCTGTTCGCCGCCTTCGAGCAGCTTCTGACCGCCAAGGTCGAGGGCGCGATCGCCGCCGGCATCTACGACATCGGACTGGAGACGCTGCGCGCGGAGAGCTTCGTCGTCACCGATCGCCAGACCATCTACACCCATCCCGGCACCGGCGCGGAAACCAGCCTGCTGACCATCCAACAGCGCGAGCGCAACCGGCCGATGACCGCCGAGGAGGCGATGGCTTGGCTCGACGATCCGGTCGCCAAGTTGCTGGTCAACGAGCGCTCCCACCGCGCCGCGGTTCAGCTTCCAGCGCCTTCGCTGATGCTCGACGACGGGGAGATCGAACGCCGCGTGCGGCTGATCCGGCCGATGGAGCAGCATCACGCCTCCATCCGCATGATGGACGAAAGCCATTGGATCGCCGCCAGTCGCGCCGAGTTCACCGCCGCCTGGAACGCCGAGATCGCGGAGGTGCCAGCCTATTCCGATTCCACGATCCACATCGTCGCTGGCCTGCTGCTGCCGATCTGGAAGCGGCTGCCCAACGAGTCGAGCCGTGTCTATCGGCTCCAGACCGATGACGGGGAACGGATCATCGGCCGCCGCGTGTCGCCCGCATGGGTCGCCAACGCCACGACAGTCGGAACGACGAACCTGTCCGCCGACCATGCCTATGCCGCGCTCATCGAGGGCAAGACAATCCTCGATCTCGCCGAAGGCCTCCAACTCCGTCGCGTGCGCGTCATGGGCGCCGATCGCATCGAACTCTCCGGCTTCACCGACGCGATGCGCGAGCGCCTGCGCGCCTTTGGCCTCTTCAGCGAGATCATCTCGTGGAAGCTCCGCTTCTTCGTGCCCGTCGGCGCGGACGGCGCGACCATCATCGGCAAGCTGATCGGCACCTACCCGATCCAGCGCGTCGGCGAGCGGGAGGCAGCGTGATGGCCCGTCTCGACGCATCCGATCTCGCGCAACGTCTCGGCCGACAGGCCGAGGCGGTGTGCCGCCATTATCTCAGCAATGGCCACCGTCAGGGCAACTACTGGCAGGTGGGCGACGCCCGTAACACTAAGGGCCGCTCGATGTACGTCCGGCTCAAGGACTCGCCCAAAGGCCCCGCCGGGAAATGGACTGACGCCGCTACCGGCGAGCATGGAGACCTCCTCGACGTCATCCGCGAGAGCTGCGGCCTCATCGACTTCAAGGATGTCGCCGACGAGGCTCGGCTCTTCCTCAGCATGCCACCACCAGCGCCGGAACCCTCCGCCTTCCAGCCGCTGGCGCCCGCACCACATGGATCGCCCGAAGCCGCACGGCGCCTCATCCGCATGTCGCAGCCGATTGCGGGCACAATCGTCGCGGCGTATCTCCGGCAACGCGGCATTACGGATCTCCGTGGAGCCGGAAATCTGTATTTCCACCCGCACTGCTATTATCGCCCGGACGAGCATGCGCCGACCGAGACTTGGCCGGCCATGATCGCCGCTGTCACTGACCTCGACGGCATGATCACCGGGGCGCATCGCACCTGGCTCGACTCACGACGCCACGACAAGGCGCCATTCGAAACCCCGCGCCGGGCGATGGGCGATCTCCTCGGCAACGCGGTCCGCTTTGGCGCTGGTGGCGAAGTGATGGCAGCCGGCGAAGGCATCGAGACGGTCCTTTCAATCCGCCAGGTCGTGCCCAACATGCCGATGGTGGCGGCGCTCTCCGCGGCACATCTCGCCGCCATCCTGTTCCCGGACACGCTGCGGCGGCTCTACATCCTGCGCGATGACGATCCGGCAGGCGATGGTGCGCGTGACAGCCTGATCGAACGGGCGAACGCGGCCGGGATCGAGGCGATCGTGATCTCTCCACAGCTCGGGGACTTCAACGAGGATCTCCGCACCCTCGGCATCGCGACATTGCGCAGTCAGACTCGGGTACAGCTCGGGCCGCAGGACGTCGCACGCTTCATGGCGCTGGCGGCATAGCCGGTAAGGAAGCGGCAGCGGCCCCGCCGCCGTACTCGCTCAGACGCAGCGGATCGGAGAGGACCGCGCCTCGGCCTTCGAGAGGGCGATCGGCCCACAGGCAGGCCGGCCCGGCAATGGCTGCGGCCGACTATTTTCCGGCGCGGCCCCAAGGGGCCGCTTTCCATCGCGAAACAAAATAGCCGGCCTCCGCCATCCTCCGCTGACGCTCCGGCCCTCGCTCGCGCTCCGGGTGCAGGGCCGCCCCGCCGGTGTGCTTCGTCGCCATGAAGGCCGCGACGGTCGCGGTCCATCCGACGGAGCATCCGATGCGCGATCTCGACGACTACGAACCGCACCACGAATCCTCACCGACTGACCACGTCCTCAACGAATTGCAGCTCCACGGCTACCGGCCTTTCGCCGACGAACCCGATCAGCGGCTTCTGCCGGACGGCAACGCGG
Organism: Pseudomonadota bacterium; assembly: GCA_947474905.1. The sequence goes on from CANJKQ010000094.1 coordinate 3,679, forward strand.
TCGCGGGCGCGGTCGCCGACATCTTCGACGCCCTGATCGTGACCCTGGAGGACACGCGCCTCGAACCCGACCTCGACGATCTCCTCTGGTCGACCGTGAACGTCTTTCATCGCGCCGCCGAACGGATCAACCGCGAGCTCGACGACAACGAGCAGGCCCAAAAGCGCTCCCAACGCGAACAGGACGGCAGCGAGGTGAAGTCGGTCGATCTCGAGCGCCTGATCGCCGAGGGCAAGACACAGGTCGAACGCCAGACCGCCTTCGAACTGATGCGCGACCAGGCCGCCGAGCACTACGAACGCCAGGTCGGCAAAGCCTGGCTCCCGCGGTCAGGATCGAAGGTCAATCATCGCAACCTCACCTCGGCGATGATCGACAGCCGCGACTTCATCATGGCGAAGAAGCGTGCCGAGCAGGAAGTGCTCCTGCCGCCTGGACCGAAGATCGCCGTCACCGGCGGGCTCGATTTCGACAACCATCACCTCATCTGGGCCAAGCTCGACCAGGTTCACGAGAAGCACCCCGACATGGTGCTGATCCACGGCAAGTCGCCGAAGGGTGCCGAGAAGATCGCTTCTCTCTGGGCCAGGAATCGCAATGTCCCACAGATCGGCTTTGCACCCGACTGGACGAAGCACGGCCGGGCAGCACCCTTCAAACGCAATGACGAGATGCTGCAAATCCTGCCGAAGGGCGTGCTGCACTTCCCCGGCACCGGCATCAATGACAACCTCGCCGACAAAGCCAAGAAGCTCGGCATCCCGGTGTGGAAATTCGGCGGCGCGTAAGCGCCGCCGCATCGGGCACCTGCTAAACGGCCAAGCCTATGGCATAACGCAACGAATGCAGCGACTGAAGCCACTCCCGAAACCGGCACGTTCGGACGCCGTTCTCGCTGCGGTTTTCCTGGAGAATGCCACCGTGAAGGCTGCAGCCGCCGAATGGGCGGCGGATCAAGGATTCGACAATCAAGCCCTTCATGCGATTGCAATTGCCATCGAACTCCTCCTCAAATCCTATCTGCTTAACGTCGCGACCGATGATGTTTGGAACCGCGCGAACATCGGGCACGATCTCGCCAAGGCACTCCATTATTCGGCTCAAGCCGGCTTGGTGCCTCCTTCACGCATCGAGTGGATTATCAGCCACCTCCATCCGCATTTTCAGCGTGGCGGGTTTCAGCGCGAGCCGTCGAGGAAATGGCCACCAGGCTTTGCGGATGACGCAGGTGAGGTCGCACGGCAGCTCGCGCAGACAGTACGGCTTCACCAACGTCACGGCCACATCGACTCGGCTTCCAGCCCGGAGAAGACCACTCCCCGCTGAATGGCGCTGGTCCTTGGTCCAGCCGATGGCCTGACGCCATCAACCCGTAAAGGGTCGGACTACGCATAGCGTGCCGCCGCGCCGGCGTTGCCTGCGCGGTGATTGCGGCCATCGGCCGAACACATCGGGCGCCTGTCAGCGGGGGGATGGTCCTCCGCTCGAAACAGGAGCCGGATCGATGTCCTTCCCCGACGCACACGCCTTCGCCTTCAGCCTCGCCACCACGCTGATGGCCGTCATCGTCATTTTCCGCGCCGGCGACGGCACGTTGTCGGTTTCTCCCGCCAACGAATACGACGGCGAGCCGTCTGCGGTTGTCGTCGAAATCGATCCCTTCGCCTCGTGACAGGGCGAAGATCATCGCGCACGGGCTGGAAACCTTGCCGGTTTCCACTCCCGTCGCACTTCATCTTTTGCTATGCTCGTCGTTGCGCCGTGGTGGTGGTGGTGGCGCGACCGTCAGAGCATTCTCTCGGAAGGAAC
>CANJKQ010000095.1 GCA_947474905.1 Pseudomonadota bacterium
CACCGTGGGCGCCACCGCGCCGTTCATCGGCCTGTTCGGCACCGTGATCGGCATCTACCGCGCGCTGATCAAGATCGGCTCGGCCGGTCAGGCGTCGATCGACGCGGTTGCCGGCCCGGTCGGTGAGGCGCTGATCATGACTGCACTCGGTCTCGCGGTGGCCGTTCCGGCGGTGCTCGCGTACAACTGGCTGCAGCGCCGCAACAAGTCGATCGCGGAAGACCTGTCGGCCTTCTCGAATGACGTGCTGGGCTACCTCGCTTCGAACGGTGCGGTTCGTCCGACCGTCGCTGGCGCGGCGACCAAGCCGGCTACGACGGCAGCAAAGCCGGTGGGTACCACGACGGCCGGCCAGACCGGCGGCGTGCAGACCCGTCCGTAAAAGGGGCTAACGGGGCCGCCGCGGTGGCGGCCCCGCGACCTTTCCCGACCGGTATGCCGGCGGGACGAGAATATAGGATAGTCTGACTCATGGCGATGAGCGCTGGCGGAGGTTCCGCCGATGACAAACCGATGTCGGACATCAATACGACTCCCCTCGTGGACGTCATGCTGGTGCTCCTCATCATCTTTCTGATTGCGATTCCGGTCGTGATCCAGTCGGTGCCGGTGAAGCTGCCCAGCGTGCGCTTCGACCCGACCACGACCAAGCCCGAGAACGTGTCGCTTTCGGTTCGCGGCGCGCCCGACGGTTCGGGAACGTGCGAAGTGTTCTGGAACATGATCAAGGTGACCAACGAGGATCTGTTCGATCGCGCGGTCAAGAAGCTGAAGGCAGAGATCGATCGCCAGGGTGGCCCCAACGCCGCCGGGCTCGAACTGCCGGAAGTCCATATCCGCGGTGACGTCGACACGCCGTATCACTGCATCGGCGCGACCATCTACACGATGCAGCGGGCAGGCTTCGTCAAGGTCGGCTTTATTTCGGAACCCGGTCCCAACACCGGGGGAGAGTCCTAAGTCCGGCGTAATGCCGGCGGGGCTCGCTTAAGGAGAGTTACAAGATGGCAATCAGTGGCGGTTCCGAGGATGGCGAACCGATGATGGACATCAACACGACGCCGTTGATCGACGTCATGCTGGTGCTGCTCATCATGTTCATCATCACGATCCCGGTCCAGACCCATGCGGTCAAGGTGGACCTGCCCCAGAACGACCCCAACCAGGTGAAGCCCCCGGTTGAGCCTGACAAGAACACGATCGGCATCGATCCTGCGGGCATCGTCACCTGGAACGGCACGCCGGTCGACGATCTGACGCTGCGTCAGTATCTTGACCAGACGACCCAGCTCAACCCGGAGCCGGAGCTGCACTTCCAGCCCGACCGCAATGCCCGCTACGAAGTGGTGGACCGCGTGCTGTCGGTGGTGAAGCGCTCGGGCGTCAGCAAGCTCGGCTTTGTTGGCAACGAACAATATGCGCGCGATTTCTAACTGACGTCGTTCGCTGATGGTGAAGGGGCGGTCCGCCGGGCCGCCCTTTTTCTTCGTGCGGGGTGTTGGCGCCTTTGGTGCGCGGTCTTGGAGGCTGTCGCGCGCAAGGGATGCCCCTTACTGTCCTACTTCCGCTCCCAGTCCTATGGTGGTGAGCGCTCTTTTACATCGTCGGCGCTGCTGTTTGGGCCTCGCTTGATCGGGTCCGCGTTGGCCATGGTCAGTGCGAACATTAGGGAACATTCGCGTTACGTCGTGGGGCATCGGCACCGCCGCCATCGCCCGCCGGCGCGTGGCAAGGGGCCAAGACGCACGGTTGCTTACCCCGGCAACGGCTCGATGGCCTTCCCCAAAATTGGGGCCAAAAAAGAGGGTAGGGGCCGTTGTTGGGGGCGAGCAGCAGGGTGGCTAGACTTCGTCCTGTTTTAATTGAAACTGCCATTGCGATCAAACCAGCGTCATTCCCGCGAAGGCGGGAATCCATTAAGGTTGTTGGTCGCGGTTCGTCGATAGGGCGGCCGGAATGGATTCCCGCATGCGCGGGAATGACGGTTCAACTTCAATCGAACAGACTCTAGAGCCGCGGCAGCGTGACGCCGCGCTGGCCCATATATTTGCCTGCCCGGTCCGCATAGCTCGTCTCGCACGGCTCATTGCCCTGCAGGAACAGGAACTGGCAGGCGCCTTCATTGGCATAGATTTTGGCCGGCAGCGGCGTGGTATTGGAAAATTCCAGCGTCACATGCCCTTCCCATCCCGGCTCGAGCGGGGTCACGTTCACGATGATGCCGCACCGCGCATAGGTCGATTTGCCCAGACAAATGACGAGTACGTCGCGCGGCACCCGGAAATATTCGACGGTGCGGGCCAGCGCAAAGCTGTTGGGCGGGATGACGCAGACATCGGTCTTGCGATCGACAAAGCTGTTGGCGGCAAAATCCTTGGGATCGACGACGGCACTGTCGACATTGGTGAAAATCTTGAACTCGTCCGCCACCCGCGCGTCATAGCCATAGGATGACAGGCCATAGCTGATGCAGCCATCACGCCGCTGGCTCTCGACAAAGGGCTCGATCATGCCATGCGCCTGCGCCTGCGCGCGGATCCAGCGGTCAGACATGATCGACATTCGGGTCTCCTGATGATTTTGCCCTGAATTGCCGCATTGGGCGCGCCGGGCAAGAGGAACAATGATCTTGTCGGACATCCCCGGGCGCGCAAGAGATGGCGCATGGCCATCGCCGATGATCACCCGCGTATTGAAGTCGCCAATCGCCGCGCGCTGCGCGACTGGCTGGCTGAGAATGCGGCAATAAGCGGTGCGGTGTGGCTGGTCAGCGGCAAGAAATCCGCTGGCGATCGCTATCTGCCTTATGATGACCTGGTGGATGAGCTGCTTTGCTTCGGTTGGGTCGATAGCTTGCCCCGCGCGCTTGACGATCTGCGTTCGATGCACCTCATCGCGCCGCGCAAGCCAGGCAGTGGCTGGTCGCGGGTCAATAAAGCGCGAGTGGCGCGGCTGATCGCGGACGGGCTGATGACGCCGCTCGGCCAGGCGGCGATTGATCGTGCCAAGGCCAATGGCGCATGGGAGCGACTGGATGCGGTGGAGGCGCTGACGATCCCCGATGATCTGGCGACGGCACTGGCCGCCCATCCGCCAGCGGCCGGGCATTTTGCGGCATTCCCCCGGTCTTCACAGCGCTTGATCCTGGAATGGATCGCTGGTGCGCGCCGACCGGCAACGCGTGCGGCGCGGATCGAGGAAACGGCTCGGCTCGCCGCCGACAATATACGCGCCCAGCATTACCGCCAACCCAAGTCGCAAGGCTGAGCGTCGCGCTCAGGCTGGTGGGGGAACCAGCCCAATCGACTTCAGGACGAGCGCCTGAATCATCATGACCGCCAGCCAATGACCGCAATCGAGCGCGATGACCTTGGCCGATGCGCGACGCGCGGCCTGAGTAACGATCGTTGCCGGCGCGACGAAGCCGATCCAGATGACGATCGCACTGCCGATCGCCATCACCCACGCGCTGGCTTTCGCGGGCGCCAGGATCAACGCGCCCGCCAGGATCGCGGCGAACCAGAATTCCGCCGCAGCAATGGCAACCAGCACGGCCGCGCCGGGCACCGCCAGCCCCGCCAGGCGCAGCCAAATCCATCCGATGAGCAATCCGGCCATGGTCGCGGCGGCGATTGGCATCACGTTCAGAACGATATAAATCATGCCGGCTCCCCCTTGGTCGATGCCGCCGTCATAGTGTCGCCGCACCGTGTCGGGCGCAATTGCCGACTTCATGGCGGGCGCTACCTGCTTTAGGGCAAGCACGCGAAATTTCGGAATTATTCCTCTTGCAATATATCGTGAGCGCTCGCACCTAATAGGCACATCGCGGCACTCGCTGATGGTTCTGCACGCTCGGGACCGGCCTTGGCGCGACTGCATTATCAGGGGGCTCTATGCACGGTTTTGCCACGCCACCGATCCGCATGGGCCTGATCGGACTGGTCTTGCTCGCCAGCGCTTGTTCGAAAGGCGCACCGCCGGCGCCGCCCCCGACCCAGGTAACCGTCGCCACGCCGTTGCAGCGCGATATCGTCGACTGGGACGAATATATCGGTCGTTTCGAAGCGATCCAGGACGTGGAGGTCCGCCCGCGCGTTTCGGGTGAGATCGACCGCGTGCTGTTCGCCGATGGCCAACGCGTCGGCAAGGGACAGCCGCTCTTCATCATCGATCAACGGCCCTATCGCGCCGCGCTGGAGCAGGCGCGCGCGCAGCTGGCAAAGGCGCAGGCGAGCGACGCCAATGCGCGCACCGAACTTGCCCGCGCCAAAACGCTGCTCGCCGCCAATGCGATCAGCAAGGAAGAGTTTGAGACCAAGGAAGCCAATGCCCGATCGGCCGGTGCCGATGTCCAGGCGGGGCGTGCGGCGGTGACCAACGCCAATCTGAATCTGGGCTTCACCGTCATCCGTTCGCCCATTTCCGGACGGGTATCCGATCGCAAGGCGAGCCGCGGCAATCTGGTGGCCGATGGGCAGACGGTGCTGACGCGGATCGTTTCGGTCGATCCGATTTGGTTCTCCTTCGACGGTGCCGAAGCCTTTTATCTGAAGTATCTGCGCCAGGATAAATCGGGCCAGCGCCGCTCGTCGCGCGACCACCCCAATCCCATCGAAATCCAGCTCGCTGATGAGCCGACCTATCGCTGGCATGGCCATATGGATTTCGTCGACAATGCGATCGACCCCAATTCGGGCACCATTCGCGCGCACGCGGTGGTAGATAATCCCGATGGATTTTTGACGCCGGGGCTGTTCGGCCGTGCGCGCCTGCTCGGATCGGGCACCTATCACGCGATGCTGATCCCTGATGAGGCGATCATCACGGACCAGACCCGCAAGCTTGTCTATGTGGTCGGCCAGGACAATAAGGTGGCGCCGCGCCCGGTGGTGACGGGGCCGCCGGTTGCCGGGCTGCGCGTGGTGCGCGAAGGCATCGCGCCGACCGACCATATCGTCATCAACGGCTTGACGCGGCTGCAGCCGGGCATGCCGGTGCAGCCGCATATGACAAGGCTGACGCCGCGCGCCGCCGATACCTCGCCGACCGCGCAACCGGTGACGACGCCGCCGTCGGCCGAAGCGATCCCGGCGAAGTAACATGCGCTTTCCGCATTTCTTCATCGACCGCCCGATTTTCGCGGCGGTGCTATCAATCCTGATCGTCGTATTCGGGCTGGTCGCTTATCCCGGCCTGCCGGTCGCGCAATATCCCGAAATCGCGCCGCCAACCGTGGTTGTGACGGCAAGCTATCCCGGCGCAACGGCGGAGACGCTGGCGGAAACGGTGGCAGCGCCGCTGGAGGAATCGATCAACGGCGTCGAGAAGATGATATATATGTCATCCTCGGCGACAGGCGATGGCGCGCTGGCGATCACCATCACGTTCAAGCAGGGCACCAATGTCGATCAGGCGCAGGTGCTGGTCCAGAACCGCGTCGCCACCGCCGAGCCGCGCCTGCCCGATCAGGTGCG
>CANJKQ010000096.1 GCA_947474905.1 Pseudomonadota bacterium
AGCAAAGAGCTGTTCAACGTGCCGTTTGAGGATGCGGTGGGCGCCTTGCGCGGCACACCGGGATCAAAGGTTGCCGTCACCATCGTCCGCCCCGGTCGCGACAAGCCGATCACGCTGACGCTGACGCGCGAGAAAATCGTCATCGTGCCAGTCAAATGGTCGACCGAAGGCGCGATCGGCATTGTCAACATCAACACCTTTTCTGATCAGACCGGCGATTATGTCAGGAAGGCGATTGCCGGGATCAAGGCCAAGCTGGGCCATGATCCGCTGGGCTATGTCGTCGATTTGCGCGACAATGGCGGCGGCTTGCTGGCCGAGGCGATTTCGGTGTCCGACACCTTCCTCGACCATGGCGAAATCGTCTCGCAACGCGGGCGCGGCAAGACCGATATTCAGCGCTATTTCGCCACCCCCGGTGACGCGACCGGCGGCAAGCCGATCGTGGTGTTGACGAATGCCGGCACCGCATCCGCCTCCGAAATCGTCGCGGGCGCGCTGCAGGACCATCACCGCGCGGTGGTGATCGGCACGCGGAGCTTTGGCAAGGGATCGGTCCAGTCACTGCTGCCCCTGGGCCCGCATACCGAAGTGCGGCTGACGACGGCGCGCTATTACACGCCCTCGGGCCGGTCGGTGCAGGAAGGCGGCATCGACCCCGATGTCGCGGTGCCGCAACTTTCCGACCCCGATTACAAGTCGCGCCCCGTTTTCCGGGAGAATGACTTGCGCAAGCACCTGATCAATCAGGCCAAGGTCGATGATGCGGTGCTGGAGGAAGACACCACGCCGGACAAGCGGATCAGCGAAAGCGCCGATGCCCTTAAAAAGCGCGGCATCGACGATTATCAGCTTTATTATGCGCTGAAGACGATCGCCCGGCTGGGCGGGCCGACCGAAGTCGCGATGATCGACAAGCTCGGCGTCCACAAGCCGGTGCCGCAATTGCCGCCCGAAAAGCCCGACACCGCCGCGACGGCGCCCAAGAGCAATTGAGCCCTGCCATGACGGACGCCAATTTCCGCCTGGCCCGCGCCATGGCGCTGGCCGTGCCCGCCGCGTTGATGGCGGGCGCGCTGGGATCGCAATTCATCGGCCATCTGGTGCCGTGCGAGATGTGCCATTGGCAGCGTTGGCCGCATTATACCGCCATCGCGCTGGCGGCGCTCGCCTTTGTGGTGCCGCAGCGGGGCGCGCAGCAACTGCTCGTCGCGCTCGCCGCGCTTGCCATCATCACCAGCGGCGCGATCGGGGTGTTCCACGCCGGTGTCGAGTATCACTGGTGGCAAGGCATTACGCCGTGCGCCACGACGCTCAAAGACACCAGCGGATCGGCGGCAGACGTGCTCGCCAAGATCATGGCCGCGCCGGTGGTGCGCTGCGACGCGCCGCAATGGACGCTGTTCGGCATATCGCTTGCTGGCTTCAATGCCCTCTTTTCGCTTGCCGGGGGCGCCACCATCTTGGCGCTGATGGCACGAAAGGCAACCGCATGAGCTGGAAACCCGGCGACCCGCGCGCGGCGCGCGACGCGATGATCCGCGTTGACCAGGCGGGCGAATATGGCGCGACGCGCATCTATGCCGGCCAATTGGCGGTGATGGGTGATCGCGGCCCCGCCGCCCGCGCGATTGCGGCAATGGCCAATCAGGAAGTTCGCCATCGCGTGTTTTTCGACCGGATGATGGCGGAGCGCGGCGTGCGGCCGACCTTGCTCCAGCCTTTCTGGAATGTGGCGGGCTTTGCGCTCGGCGCGGTGACGGCGGCGATCGGCCCCAGCGCGGCCATGGCGTGCACGGCGGCCGTCGAGACCGAGATTGACCGCCATTATTCCGCGCAGCTCGCCGCGCTGGGCAAGGACGATCCGGAACTTTCCAGCGCAATCGCCGATTTTCAGGCCGATGAGCTGGAACATCGCGACACCGCGCTGGCCAGCGGCGCGGAGGACGCGCCGGCCTATCCACTGTTGAGCGGGCTGATCCGGCTGGGCTGCCGCATCGCGATTGCCACGGCGGCGCGGATATGACAGGCTGCCTGTTGAGGGGCAGGATCGGCACCGTCAGCGGTGCTGTGGGAGCATGATGCGATGGTAACGACCCCCTTCCGCTTGACCGTGGCGCTGACCCTTGCCGTTGGCACGGCGCTGCCCGCGCTTGCCCAGCAGGCATCCCCACCGCCGACCATTGCCAATCCACCCAAGATTGCCAACCCGCCCAAAATTGCCAATCCGCCAACGATCGCGAAAACGCCGCAGGCGGATAATGGCCCCACTGTCGCCGCCATGCCGGCGAGCATTGCCGATACCGGCCGCCACGAAGCGCCCGTCAACGGCATCCTTTATATTTACGGCAATGAACGCTGCCCGACCGATTCCAACGGCAACGAAGTCGTCGTCTGCGTCCGCCGCAGCGCCGATGAACGCTTCCGCCTGCCCAAGGATTTGCGCCAGGGCTCGATCAAGCCCGAATATCAGGCCTGGGCGCAGCGCCAGCAGGGCACGCTGGCGGCGGGCGCCGCGGGCCTTGGCTCGTGCTCGACGGTCGGGCTCGGCGGCGCCACCGGGTGCCAGACTCAGCAATTCGAGGCCTATAAGGCCGAGCGCGCCGCGCGAAAGGCGGAAGACAAGGCCGTTCAGGACTCGGTCCACCCCAACTGATCCTGCCTGGCTGACGGCAGCCCTTTCCCCCGAGCATCGTTGCGGGGTGAAAGGGCCTGCCAAGGCAGCGGACCGCGGTCGCCCCATCGCTCGACATGACCGAAGAAGGCGCTAGCTTGTCGGCTCGTGCGTGAAGGGGGATTGGCATGGCGACACTTGCAAGAAAATCGGCGCGACCCAAGGCAATCGATGCCGATTTGTTCGAACGCGTGCTCGCCTGGGGGGCGATCATCCTGCTCGGCTTTGTCGTCGCGGCGCTGGCGCGCGGCTATCCTTATTGGGGCAAGGTGCCGCTTGCGATCTGGGGTCATCTTGCCACCATTGTGGTTGCGCTGGCGCTGACCCCGATCATGCTGCTCCGTCGCCGTGGCGACCGGCTGCACCGGCGCCTGGGCACCGTGTGGGTCGTGGCCATGATCCTTACCGCGCTTGACAGTTTGCTGGTGCGCAACGTCAATCACGGCGGGTTCAGCATCATCCATCTGCTGTCGGTCTGGACGCTGATTCAGGTGCCGATAATCTGGTGGTCGGCGCGGCACCACCATGTCCGCCAGCATCGCGGATCGGTGCGCGGCATGGTGCTGGGCGCGCTGTTGATCGCGGGATTTTTCACCTTTCCGTTCAATCGCCTGCTTGGCCAGTTCCTGTTCGGTTGATTCTGCCGGTCAGGAACATATAATGAACGCATGGCCCAGTTGGACGTGCGTCAAAAGCTTGAGATTCTTGCCGATGCGGCGAAATATGATGCGTCATGCGCCTCGTCGGGCGCACCACGGCGAACGTCGCGCGATGGCAAGGGGCTGGGGTCAACTGGCCCCGGCATGGGCATTTGCCACGCCTATGCCCCCGATGGCCGCTGCATCAGCCTGCTCAAGATATTGCTGACCAACAGCTGCATTTTCGACTGCCATTATTGCATCAACCGCAAAAGTTCGAACGTCGCGCGGGCGCGCTTTACGGCACGCGAAGTGGTTGAGCTGACGCTGGCCTTTTACAAGCGCAATTATATCGAGGGGCTGTTCCTGTCGTCGGGCATCATCAAATCGTCCGATTATACGATGGAGCAGATTGTTGAGGTGGCGCGCTCGCTCCGCCAGGATCATGGCTTTCGCGGTTATATCCACCTGAAGACGATCCCCGACGCCGATGCCGATCTGGTGCGGCAGGCGGGGCTGTACGCCGATCGCGTGTCGATCAATGTCGAATTGCCGACCGTGGCGGGGCTGACCCGGCTGGCGCCCGACAAATCGGCGCCGCGCATCGAAGGCGCGATGCAGGGCATGAAAGCCGCGATCATCGACACCGCCGACGCCAAAAAACGCTATAAGTCCGCGCCCCGCTTCGCGCCGGCCGGGCAATCGACGCAAATGATCGTCGGCGCCGACGCCGCGACCGATGGCGACATTATCGCGCGGGCGCATGGGCTTTACGACCGGTTTGGCCTGCGGCGCGTCTATTATTCCGCGTTCAGCCCGATTCCCGATGCCTCAAGCGTCTTGCCGCTGCAACGCCCGCCGCTGATGCGCGAGCACCGGCTATATCAGTCGGACTGGCTGATGCGGTTTTACCAATACCGGCCCGATGAAGTGGTGGCGGCGGCCGATCCGGCGACGGGCATGCTGCCGCTCGATATCGACCCCAAGCTTGCCTGGGCGCTCAAGTTCCGCGCGCACTTCCCGGTCGACATCAACGCCGCGCCCAAGGAGCTGTTGCTGCGCGTGCCGGGGCTTGGGACGAAAGCTGTCGCGTCCATCCTGTCGGCACGGCGCTGGCGGCGGTTGCGGATCGATGATGTGGCGCGGCTGACGCAATCGATCGCCAAGGTGCGGCCGTTCATCGTGGCGGAGGATTGGCGGCCAACCGCCCTGGTTGACCGGGTGGATTTGAAGGCGGTTGCGGCGCCGAAGGCAAAGCAATTGGAACTGTTCGGGTAGCGTCGCTCTTGGCTATCCAAGCTTGAAATGATCAGTTCAAAACTATTCATTTCAGGCGTGCTAATAAGGCGCGCATTTTTGTACATTCCTAGCCGAAAAGGGAGGGGCTATGCGAAAAATACTATGCCTTACGTTTGCGCTTCTACTGGACGGATGCAACGCGCTGCCGCAGGGAACTCCGGTACAGCAGCAGGTGCGAAGGGCTTCTGATGTTCCCGTTGGCCGGTTTATAATCGTCCATAGCCCGGAAATCGAAAGAGATACGACGCTCCTCGATACGGCTACCGGACGCACTTGGCAGCTTGTCGTTGACAAGCAACAGAACGAGTCATGGGAGGCTTTCGGCCAGGACAACGGCATGCCTATTCCGACAGACATTCCAAATGGTGAAGAGGCGAAATACACTAAAGTATCTGACCAGGTTGCACCGGTTAAGGTCAAAGGAAACCCTTTCGAAGACACAAACTCAAATGCAGGCGCCGCTCGAGCCACAAACCATGACAAGCTTTAATTTGGTCGACATGGTTTGAACGGGTCCAACACGTCTTACTTTAATGCCCATGACCCGTACGATCCGCCTTGCCCAACCCGATGACTTTGATGGCTGGCGCGATGCGGCGCGGGGGCTGGCGGCGGAACGCGTACCGCCGGACGAAATTATCTGGCAGGTGGGCGATGCCCCGACCGATCTGTTTGCGGGTGAAGCGGTCGCGCATGAAGCCGCGCCGTCCACCCAATTGCGCGTGCCGCGCGCGTTCATTGATCTTGCCCGCAACGCCATCCTCCATCGCGAGCCGGAGCGCTTCGCGCTGCTCTATACCCTGCTCATGCGGCTGCAGGAACAGCCGCGCCTGGTTGACGACCATGCCGACCCGCTGGTCCGCCG
>CANJKQ010000097.1 GCA_947474905.1 Pseudomonadota bacterium
CCCGCGTCGAGCAACGTCACCATCGCCCGGCCAATATCGGGAACATAGGCATAATCATGCGGCTGATCGGGCGAGAAAGTGAACATCGCCAATTTCCCGCGCGCGACCGCCGCCAGCCCCGTCTCGCCGAGATGCGACAGGGTCACGCCCGGGCCGTAGAAATCCGGCGCGCGCAACGCCGCGACCTTTACCCGATCATCCGCCATCCACAGGCGCGTGATTGCCGCACGCGCTGACGGTTTGCGGCCGCGCTTGGTCAGCGGCATGTCCTCGGTCAGCGGCGCGGTCTGCGGACCGTACATGTAGAGATTGTCGAAAAACACCATCCGAGCGCCGACTGCGGCACAGGCGTCGAGCAAATTCTGCATGGCGACCGGCCAGTCGCGCTGCCAGACCCGCCCGGTATAGGCAAAGCCGATTGCCACCGCGATCTGCCCCGCCCCCGCCACGGCCGCGCGCACCGAGGCAGCATCAAGCACGTCGCACGGCGTAAAGGGCACATCCGCCGGCAAATCCACCGGGCGCGAACGTTGCGCGACGCGCACCTTGCTGCCCCGCGCCCGCAACAGCGCCACGGTTTCCTTGCCGACCGGGCCATAGCCCAGCATCACAATCTCATCGTTCATCATCGGTCTCCCATTGGATGGACGCGCTCTAGGGCGGGTTTGACCATGAATGAAATGCAATGTTATGATTGCGACCATGCATGAGAAGCATCTTCGCGCGATTGACCTCAATCTGCTCCCCGTCCTCGACGCCCTGCTGCGCCACCGCAACGCGACGCGCGCGGGCGAGGAAGTGGGGCTCAGCCAGCCGGCGATGAGCCGCGCCTTGGGCCGGTTGCGGCACCTGCTCGACGATCCATTGCTGGTGCGCGGCATCAAGGGGCCGATGCTGTCGCCCCGGGCAGAGGCGCTGCGCGCCCCGCTGGCGGCCTTGCTGGGCGAGATGCGCGCCTTGCTGGTCGATCCGCCGTTCAATCCTGCGGCCGAGCGCCGGACGATGCGGATCGCGATGACCGATGCGCAGGCGGAATTGCTGCTCGCGCCGCTCGTCCGCCATGTCGGCGCCGCCGCGCCGGGAGTGGTGATCGAATGGGTGCCGATCAGCGCCGGCCTGCCCGAACGGATGGCGGCGGGCGCGATCGATCTGGCGATGGCGCTGGACAATACCCCCCTTCCCCGCGGCGCCGCGTCCGAACCGTTGATGGAAGATCGCCTCGCTGTCGTCGTGCGGCAGCGCCATCCATGCGGCGCGGATTGGCGCCTTGCCGATTATGCCCGCTATCCCAGCGTCGTCATTTCGCTGATCGGCGATGCGGCGTCGGAAATCGACAGCGAACTGGCCGCCGCCGGGATTGAGCGGACCGTCGCGGCGATCGTGCCCACCTTCCGCGCCGCGGTTGAGGTGGTGGCGGCAACCGACAGCGCGACCACAATTTCCCGCGCCTTTGCCCAGCGTATCGCCGCCACCTTGCCCATCCGTCTGCTCGATCCGCCGTTGGCCAATACGCGGCTCGGCGTCGTGACGGTGTGGGCGCAATCTCGCGGCAGCGACCCGTTGCTGGCGTGGCTGCGCGGCGCGTTGCGCGCGGTGGCGACGGATCAGACGCTCGCCAGTTGACGCCCGCCGCCATCTGACCGATTGACGGTGCATGGCGCGCCCTCCCCGTCGACAAGTCGTAAAAACCGAGAATTTTCAGGCGGTGAAGATCGGCGCCCCGTCGCCGCTCGCGGATCTATATTATTGGATCATGGAAATGGGCTGGCCATTGTTCATCGGCCTGACCACGTTGATGTTCATCCTCATCAACTTGCTGTTCGGGCTGCTTTATGCCGCGCTGCCGGGCGCGGTTGCCAATGCCCAGCCCTGGTCGATCGCGGATGGTTTCTTCTTCTCGGTCGATACGCTGGGCACGGTCGGCTATGGCGCCATGTATCCCGCCAGCCGCATCGGCCATATGATCGCGGCGACCGAAATTCTGGTCGGCATGTTTTTCACAGCGACCATGACCGGCCTGATCTTCGCGCGCTTTGCCCGACCACGCAACGCGCTCGCCTTCAGCAATGTCGCCGTGATCGGCCGGTTTGAAGGCAAGCCCGCGCTGATGGTGCGGCTGGCGACGATCCGTTCGCGACCGCTGGCGGATGCCACCGCGCAGCTTTCCTGGCTCGACAAGGTGGCGCTGCCCGATGGCCGCAGCTTTCGCCGCCTGACCGAGCTGCCGCTGGTGCGCAACCGCAACCCGATGCTCGCGCTCGCCTGGACGCTCGTCCACATCATCGAGGATGGCAGCCCGATGTATGACGCGCTGGTCAATGGCGAGGATCGCTTCATGCTTTCGGTCTCGGTCAACGGCCTCGACACGCTGCTCGCCAGCCCCGCGCAGGGCGGCATGCGCTACAGCCGCGACGACATTCTGATCGACCATGAATTCGCCGACATCATGACCGAGATTGACGGCCAGATGCACATGGACCTGACGCGCCTGCACGAAGTGCAGCCATTGGCCCAAGCCGAAGCCGCCGCCTGATCGGCGCAGCGCGCTGCGAATGTTCTCTAATGTTCGCA
This sequence comes from Pseudomonadota bacterium, assembly GCA_947474905.1. The sequence continues at coordinate 2,572 of CANJKQ010000097.1, forward strand.
CTGACGGCGCAATTTTTCTCCAACGAGAAGGCGAGATGCGCCAAAGAGAGCGCACGATTTTTTCCGCTAGTCGCAATCCTCCCCCGCAAGGGGGAGGTGGCGCGCGCAGCGCGTCGGAGGGGGCGGACGCGAGCGGCGTCGGCAGGATAACCCTCCCCCTCCGTCGCCTTCGGTGAAACCTCCCCCTGGCGGGGGAGGATTTGGAGCGGGATGACATTGGGTTGAATCAAGGCCGTCATTGCGACCCCGGCGCAGGCCGGGGGAAGCAATCCAGCCGCGCCGCCCGGTCCCTGGATTGCTTCGTCGCTGCGCTCCTCGCAATGACGATCCATTCCTCAAGTCGTTTTGCTCTAGGCGGGTCGCTCGCTGGCGAGCGGCGGTTTGTTTCCTTGATACGCCGTCACTTCCGCGCAGGCGGGAGTCCATTGGGGTCATCGGTCGCCATCCTCCCGACAAGTCAGCGACAATGGATTCCCGCCTGCGCGGGAATGACGTTTCAGCTTGGTGGCGGCACGTCATAGGCCGCCATCCTCGCCCATTTGCCGAAAGTAGGACAGCGGGGCTCAGCCCACCCCGCGTCACGCGCCTTCAGCTCTTCTTGCCGCCATTGCCCACGATCGGCTTCACCTCCAGCCCGGTCCATTTGGCGATGAACGCCCAGTCGCTGGCGGTCTCGTCGATCACCTTGTCGATTGGCTTGCCGCTGCCATGGCCGGCGCGGGTTTCGATGCGGACCAGGTGCGGTTTGGGGCCGATATCGGCAGCCTGGATGGCGGCGGTGTATTTGAAGGTGTGGCCCGGCACGACGCGGTCATCGGTATCCGCCGTCGCCGCCAAAATCGCGGGATAATCGCGCCCGCCCTTCACATTGTGATAGGGCGAATAGCTGTAGAGCACCTTGAAATCGTCGGGCTTTGATGGATAGCCATAGTCATCGACCCAGTAGCGCCCCGCCGTAAAGCGATCAAAGCGCAGCATGTCCATCACGCCGACTTGCGGCAGCGCGGCGGCAAACAGATCGGGCCGCTGATTGACCACCGCGCCGATCAACAATCCGCCATTCGACCCGCCTTGAATGGCGAGCTGGTCCTTGCCGGTAATGCCCTGCGCTTTCAGATATTCGCCCGCCGCGATGAAATCGTCGAACACATTCTGCTTGTTATGCAGGCGTCCGCCGTCATGCCAGGCGCGGCCATATTCGCCGCCGCCGCGGATATTGGCGAGCACATAAACGCCGCCCTGCTCGAGCCACGCGATCCGCGTCGCCGAGAAAGTGGGGTTCTCCGAGATGTTGAAACCGCCATAAGCGTAAAGCAGCGTCGGCGCGGGGCCACTGGTGCCTTTTCGCCGCACGATGAACATCGGCACGCGTGTGCCGTCCTTCGACGCGTAGAAACGCTGCTCGACGGTGTAGGCAGCGGGATCGAACGCGACTTGCGGCGCCGCCCAGACGCTGGTCTGGCCGCTCGCCACGTCATAGCGATAGACCGTGGTCGGCACGGTGAAGCTGGTGAAGGCGAAAAAGCTCTCGCTATCCTTCTCCGAACCGCTGCCGCCAACCACGGTGCCGATGCCCGGCAGCGTGACATGCCCTTCCGACTTGCCGTCAAGCGCGAAACGGCGAACATCGCTTTTCACGTCCGACAGATAGGTCGCGATGATCTTGCCGCCCAAGATCGACGCACTTTCCAGCACATCCTTGTCCTGCGGCACCAGTTCGGTCACCGGCGGCAGCGCCGATTTGGCGAACAGGTTCATCGTAACGATGCGGCCCTTCGGCGCGTCCTTGTTGGTGTGCCAATAGAAAGTGCCGCCGACATTGCCGACCAGAGTCCACTGGTTTTCCAGCCCCGGCACAATCGTGCGCGGCGCCAGCTTGGGCGCGGTGAGATCGACCACGGTGATCTCATAGCGGACATCGGTGCCCTCGGTGGTGGTAATCACCAGCCAGCGGCCGTCATCGGTTACCTCAACCTGATGGCCCTGCTTGGGCTTGGTGGGGGTTTCGTAGATCAGCGCATCGGCCGATTGCGGCGTGCCGATTTTGTGGAAATAGACCTTCTGGTTTTCGTTGGTCGACTGGAACTTGGCGCCCGCCGGTGGCTCGGGATAGCGCGCATAGAAAAAGCCGGAGCCATCCTTCTTCCAGGCAAGTCCTGAAAATTTCACCCATTCCAGCGTGTCGGGCAGCACTTGCCCGGTCTTGACGTCGATCACCTTGACCGTGCGCCAGTCAGTGCCGCCATCCTGAATGGTGTAGACCAGGTGGCTGCCATCGTCGGACGGCACCCATTCGCCAAGCGCCGTCGCGCCGTCTTTCGACCAGCCATTGGGATCGATCAGCACCCGGCCCTCGCCGGTCAGGCTGTCGCGGACGAACAGCACCGATTGATTCTGTAGGCCACTATTGTGCGTGTAGAAATAATGACCGCCCTTTTTGACGGGCACGCCAAAACGTTCATAGTTGAACAGCGCCTTCAGCCGACCCTTGAACAGATCGCGGCCGGGCAGCGTGGCGAGATAGGCATCGGTGACCTTATTCTGTGCGGCCACCCAGTCCTGCACGTCCTTGTCGGTACGCACGTCGTTTTCCAGCCAGCGATAGGGATCGGCAACCTTGGTGCCCGAATAGTCGTCAACCTGATCGACCTTGCGCGCGGCGGGATATTGGATCGGTGTGGGCATGACAGTTGGGCTCTGCGGGGCTGGCTGGGCCGTGGCGGGAATGGCGGTGGTGGCAAGCAGGATAAACGACAGCGCGCGACGCATGGGCAATCGACTCCCCCAAACATGAAAAAGGAGCCGTACCCTAACAGGCACGACTCCTTTGTCGAGATTGGCATGGATGCCGAGGCGCATATCACGACCGTCATTGCGAGGAGCGCAG
>CANJKQ010000098.1 GCA_947474905.1 Pseudomonadota bacterium
CGTTCCATCGCGTCGCTGCCACCGGCAACCACGACCGTCGTCACGCTGTGCGAGGATGTGGCATAGCCCGCAGCGAAACCGTGGCTGGTCGCCAGCGCCATTACCGAACGGCCCGAAGACGCCGTCGCGCCTTCGCTGTTGGTGACGCCCGCCACGGCGCGCCCGGCATCCTCCGCCGTCAGCGCGCGCTGTTTTAGCGCATCGGGCGCGACCTCACCGCCATCGTCCAGGTCGAGCGCGGGCGGCGGCCCGTGCATCAACCGGTCGGCGGGGGCAAGGCCCGCCCATTCATCTTCTGGCGCTTTCCGTGCCATCGCCACCGCGCGCTCGACCAGCGCCGTCACGGCATCGGCCGACCAATCCGACATCGCGACGCTCGCGCTGCGTTGGCCGACAAACACCCTGAGGCCCAGCGCCTCGCTTTCGGAACGGCCGATGTCCTCCAGCGCGCCCAGCCGCACCGAAACCTCGGTCGACGCATCACCGGCATAGAGCGCGTCGGCGGCATCCGCGCCGGCGCGGATGGCGCGCGCGACGATATCGCTGGCCCGGTCGCGGGCCTGATCCACGGTCAACATCGTCGGCGACTTAGGGGCTGTGAGAGGTACGTGCAACCGATCCAAATTGCGTTTGCGGGCGCGGGACCGCTAAACACCGTTTGGGCAGAGCCGGCCCAAGCCCGGTAGTCGCGGGCGAAGAAAACGGGTTGGGACCAGCTCAGCCGAGTGTCGTGCCGACGACCAGACAGGCCGCGAACATCAGCCAGCCGGCCTGCCGGTTCGATCGAAAGCGGGCGAGCGCATTGCCGCCGTCATCGGGATCAAGCGTCAGCACTTGCCAAGCAAGATGGACCGCCACGGGCAGCAGCGCAACGAGCGCCAGCGGATCGGGCCGGACTTGCCACACGACAACCGCCCACAGCGCCACCGCCAGCGCGTAGCAAGCCGCCGTGCCTGCCCGCACATGCCGCCCCATCGCGCGCGCCGACGACCGGATGCCGACCAGCGCATCATCCTCGCGGTCCTGCAGCGAATAGATGGTGTCATAGCCGACCACCCAAGCGATCGCGCCGAGATAGAGGCACAAAGCCGCCCCGCCGATGCTGCCCGCAACATCCGCCCAGCCGACCAGCGCGGCCCAGGAAAATACCATGCCCAGCCACGCCTGCGGCCACCAGGTGATCCGCTTCATGAACGGGTAGGCCGCGACCGGCGCCAGGCTGGCCAGCGCCACCAGCCGCGCCAGGGGATGCAGCTGGATCAACACCGCCAGCCCGACCAGGCTGAGCGCAACCAGCCACAGCCACGCCGCCTTGGCTGACACCGCGCCACTGGCGATGGGGCGATGGCGCGTCCGCTCGACCTGCCGGTCAAGGTCGCGATCGATGATGTCGTTATAGACACAGCCCGCGCCGCGCATGACGATGGCGCCGAGCAGCAGCCAGAAGATCAGTCCCCAGCGATCGCGCACCCCATCCGCCAGCGCCACCGCCCAGGCCCCCGGCCAGAACAGCAGCCACCAGCCAATCGGTCGATCAAACCGCGCCAGCATCGCATAATCGCGCAGACGCGGCGGCAGGCGGCCAAGCAGCCCGCGATGTTCGCTGTCAGGGACGATGGGGGCGATGGTCATGGCGCCATCGCCTAAGGCATCGTCGCCCCTGCTCGCAACCCCTTCACCCCGGCCGCCGCTGCCCCGGCGTCGGCAGCGTGAAGAACAGCTTGCGGATAGTGAAGCGGATGGTGCGCCCGGTGGGGTCGAGATAACCGGGCTGATAGCTGATCGGCACCGCGCCGGTCGCATCGGTGACGCGCTGACGGTCGTTGAGCAGATTCTGGACGTCAAACACCACGCGCATGCCGCGCATCCACGGATGTTTCTTAATGAGGTCCAGCCGTTGGCTCAGGTCCGCGAACAACCGCAGATTGATCGTGCCGATATCGCCAAAATGCAGCGTCTGCGCCGTGCCCCCGCCCGCGAACACATCGGTCGCGCTGCGCCAATTGGCGGACAGGCGCGCGCCCAGCCCGTTATTGGCATAGCCCGCCTGCACCTCAACCTCATGTTCGGACTGGCCGCCCGAATTGCCGATGGTATCGCCGTTCAACAGGTCGAAGCTCGGGCCGCCAGGCGCGACGAGCACGCGATCGGTCAAGTGCCAAGTGTGATAGACCGCAAATTGCAGGCGCCCGCCCGTCTGGCCCGGACCACCAAAGCCACCGCCGCCGCCAAAGCCGCCCCGGCCACCGCCAAAGCCTCCGCCACCGGGGCCACCGCCACCGGGGCCGCCAAAGCCGCCGCCGCCCGGCCCGCCCGAAGGCGGCGCGCCCGATCCACCACCCGGACCTCCCGGACCTCCCGGACCGCCGCCGCCCGGCGGTCGCTGGCCGCCAAAGGGGAATGCGCCCTCAGGCACGCGCCCCCCCGGGAGGCCGGGCACGCGCAGGCCGGCAAAGGGGTTGGGGCCCTTGCCCGCGCGCCACGCCTCAATCTGCTTTTGCAGCTTTGATTTCAGCCGCAACGACACGTTGAAGCCATAGCGGAATTCCGACCGGTCGCTCGACGCGAAGTTGATCGGCGTTTCGTTAATGCCCGTCAGCGTACCGTTGGTACGCGTAAAGCGACCGGGAAACGCCTGCTGGATTGCCGCTGTCGCCGCCGGGAAGTCGACAATCGGGTTGTCGTCATGCTCGGTGACGTAATTGGCGATGATGTCGAGGTCGATTTTGCTGAACGGATTGACCGTCAGCCCCAGCTTCTTGACGTGGCTTTGCTCCGCGATCAGCGCGCGGTTGCCGCCCGTCACCGCCGTCACCGCGACCGACGCGGCATTGCGGTAATCATAAACCTGGACGTTGGGCGTCGTGATCAGGGGATTGCCAAGCTGTTGCGGCGTCGGCGCCAGATCGCGGTCAGTGGCCGATCCGATCAGCCGCAAACCCTTTACCGGCTGCCAGTTGAAGCCATAGCCGATCGTCACCAACGTGCCGAAATCGCTAAGGTCGTCCCCCGCGACGTTGAAGTTCGCCGACAAATCACCAATCGCGCCCAGTACATGCTTTGACCGGCTGGTCAGCGGCACATCGACGTTGAGCTGGCCATTGGCGATGTTGCGGCCGACGCTACCCGTGGTTGTCACGCCGTTGCGCGATGAATTGCTGGCAAAATCGATGATCTGCCCGCCGCCATGAACGGCAACGTTGATCTTGCCCGCGGGCAAATCGGCAAGCTGGCCGTTGACCAGCCCATCGATCCGCCCAACCGTCGACAGCGAATGCGCGCGCGAGGCGAAAGGACCATCGGTGGTGGTGTTCGCCTCGTCGCGGTCAAAGGCACTGGTCAGGTTCCAGCGCCAGATTGACCAGTTGCCATTTGCCGTCAACCCGACATGGGTGTTGAGATCAGTGGTGCGGCGGTGAATCGCGCTAACATCGCCTGACGGCAGGAAATAGGCACCCTGCAGCCCGGCGCCCTCATTATAATCGATGCGACCGTTGAGCGAAGCCTGCGTCTTGCCGATGGGTCGGGCATAGACGAAATTGCCGGTATAATCGTCGGTCGCGGGCAGCAGCGTGCGATATTGGCCCAAATTGGGGATGGCGGGCTGGCCGGGCGGGGTCTGCTCGACAATGTTGCGCTCCGCCTCGGTCAGCGCGTCGAAATGCTCATATTCCAGATGCGCGGTAAAGCGATTGTCGTTGCGGATGCGCAGGATATCGCCTTCGGGATTGGGGCTGTTGCGGCCGCCATCGGTGGCGAAGCGATCGCCAAATTGCAGCGTTTCGGCGCGGAAGCGGCGGCGCAGCACGATATTCACCACGCGCTGATCGGCGGTATAGCCATATTTCAGCGCGACTTCCTCGGGCAGGATGTCGACACGGGCAATCGCCTCGGTCGGCAAGTCGCGGATTTCCTGAAAGCCCGAAATGCGCTTGCCATTCAGCAGCACCACCGGCGGGCCGCCATTGCCGCGCCCGCTGCGCGTTTGCGGCGCCAGTTCGGTCAACAGCTCGGCGACCGAATTGACGCCATAGGAGTGGATATCGGCGGGGCTCAGCTGTTGTTCGGGCGGGATATCGCCGACAACCGCGCCAGGCAGATCGCGCGTGCCCTGCACGACGATGTCGGCTTCGTCGGAGATATCGCCACCACTACCACCGCCGGTGCCCGATGCCGGACGTGGCGGCCGGGGGAGCGGCGGCCGGGTGGGCTGCGCCGTCGGCGCGGGCGCGGGCGGGCCTGCCGGGGCGGCGACCGGTGGGGCTGGCTGCGGCGCCGGTGGCGGCGCGGGTAGCGGCGCTGACTGGGCAGCCAACGGATCGGCAATCGCCGCCAGCATCGCTGCCGCGACGAGCGAATCACGACGCATGAACACTCCCTGATATGCGAATGACTTGGCCCGCGCGCCTAAAGCCTAATTGTCGCAGAAATGTGCCAGGCGACCGCGTCGTCCCTGCTTGATGAGGAGCGGACGCAAGCTACAGCTTCACCACCCCGTGATCGATCACGCTGCGCGCCGAATCGACCAACGTCTGTTCGGCGGGGCGCGGCGTCCAGCCGAGTACGGCGCGGGCATGGTCAGCGGGGGTATCGCGAACTTTGCCCAATTCGCCCGTCACCATCTTGAGCGTCGGATCAAATAGCGACGCGGTACGCAGCACGAAATCGGGCAGCTTGCGCGTCGGCACCTTGCGCGCGTCCGCCCCCAACCGCGCGCGCAGCACCGCCGCCACATCCTTCATCATCATGAAGGGGCCTGAGGCAATGAAGCGCTCGCCATTCATATTGGGCGCGGTCAGCGCCTTGACGTGCAAGTCCGCCACATCGCGCACATCGACCACGCCAAAACCGAAATTGGGAAGGCCCGGCAATTGCCCCGAAATCAGCCGGGTGATGATCTCGATCGAGCCCGAGAAATCGGCGCTCAGCACTGGCCCCAGCACGGCGGACGGATTGACGGAGCAATATTCCATCTCGCCGCCTTCCGCCGCAATCCAGTCGCGCGCCGCGCGTTCGGCAATCGTCTTGGACTTGGCATAGGCATGGACCTCGGGGCCATTGATGTTGGTCCAATCGGCCTCGCTATATTTGGCGACCTTCTTGCCGTGCCCATAAGCGATCGCCGCGACCGACGAGGTCATGACAACGCGCTTCACGCCTGCCGCTTTAGCGAATTTCAGCGCGCGCAGCGCCCCGTCGCGCGCCGGCACGATCAGCTCATCTTCATGGCGGATGCGCCCGGTCGGCAGCGGCGAGGCGATATGCGCGACATGGCTGCACCCCGCAACGGCATCGGCCCATCCCGCATCGTTGGTCAGGTCGGCGGCAAAGAAGGTCAGCTTGTCGGCCGGCACGTCGAGCGCGGCGCGCACCTCCGCCTCGCGCGACA
>CANJKQ010000099.1 GCA_947474905.1 Pseudomonadota bacterium
AACTGGCTCACCTCCATCCCGTCGCACCAGCACTCCCAGCCCAGCCCCCACGCGCCGAGCGTCGGGCTTTCCCAGTCATCCTCGACAAAGCGGATGTCGTGGCGCGTGAAATCGATGCCGATCGCGGCGAGCGAGCCAAGATACAGCGCTTGCAGATCAGGCGGGCTGGGCTTCAGGATCACCTGATATTGGTAATAATGCTGCAGGCGATTGGGGTTTTCGCCATAGCGGCCATCGGTCGGGCGGCGGCACGGCTGCACAAAGGCGGCGTTCCATGGATCGGGCCCCAGCGCGCGCAGCGTGGTGGCCGTATGAAAAGTGCCCGCCCCCATCTCCATGTCATAGGGCTGGAGGATCAGGCAGCCATGATCGCTCCAATAATTGTGGAGCGTCAGGATCATGCGCTGAAAGCTGAGCGGCTGGGCAGTCAAAACGGGCCTTCGCACCTGCGATAAGGGAAGCTGCCCTGCGCTTTGGCGAATGCGGCCTTGGGGGTCAATGCTTCCTATTGGCACAGGATTCGCCCGGCGCCGCCTCCGCGCGCGCAACGAAATGATTGACGCCCGCACACCGCCACCGCAAGCTGCCGTGGCAACATGCCCAAATTGCCGGTTCCACAGGCTCTGAGGAGCATCAAGGCAGTTGGCTGGCCCGTCGCGGTGGCGTGGCTGATGATCGGGGGCACGCTGGCGGCGGATCGCGGGCCGCATCTGCCCTATCCCCCGCTCCCCATTGATGCGCGGATCGCGCCGCGCGACACCGCCGCCGCCAATGCCCGCGCCGCCGAAGCGCGATCGCTCGCCGAGGATGAGGCCGTTGGCGGGCTGCGGCAGGATTATGCGCCGCGCCCGGCCATCTGGCGGATTGGCGCGCGTGGATCCGCCATCTATCTGTTCGGCACCATCCACGTCCTGCCGCCTGGCTTCCAATGGCGAACGCCCCTGCTGGACGCGATCGTGCGGCGATCGCGCGGGCTGATTGTCGAGTCGGTGGGGGATGATGACGACGCGGCCAGGCTGATCGACCAGGCGCCACTTGGCCGCACCCTGCCGCCGCTCCGCCAGCGCGTGTCGCCCGATCATCGCAAGACGCTGGCGCGCTTCGTCGATGGCTTGCCGCCTGACGCCGCTGCGTTGCTCGATACATTGCCGACCTGGGTGGCGGCGGTGGCGATCGGCTATACCCGCGATGTTCGCGCGGGCGACTTGCCGGGGCCGGGCGCCGATGACTGGCTGACCGAACAGTTCCGGGCAAGGGGCCGGCCCGTCATCGCCATCGACCATACGCAGGAAGTGCTCCGCGCGGTCGACGCCGTGCCCGAGGAAGAGCAGCGCCGCCTGCTCGATGCCGCGCTCGACGCGCCCGATCGCACCGCCGCACAGCGCCGAGCGCCGCTTGACGCTTGGGCGCGCGGCGATGTGTCCCCCGATGCGGCGCTGGCGCGCGAATTGAACGCGATCCGGGCCACGCCGGCCTTTGCCAAGCCGCTGATGATCGATCGCAACCGCGCCTGGGCGGCCGAGCTGCAACGCCGCCAGCACCGCCGGGGCGTCTATCTGTTTGCCGCCGGAATCGGCCATTTCATCGGCAAGGGTTCGGTCATCGAGCATCTGCGTACCCGTGGCATTCGGGTCGTCCGGGTACAATAACGTAAGGCCTTAGCGACCTTTAGTCATGGTCGCTTGACATTGTCGTGACTCGCTGTCATTTAGTCAGTGTCACTTGACACAAGGTGGTCGACATGGCGATGATGGAGCCGATGAAGAACCGACTGAAAGTGCTGCGCGCCGAACGCGACTGGAGCCAGGCTGAACTGGGCGGTCGGCTGGGCGTGTCGCGCCAGGCGGTGAACGCGATCGAGACGGGCAAATACGACCCGTCACTCCCCCTCGCTTTCAAGATCGGCCGTTTGTTCGAGATGCGGATCGAGGAGATTTTCGATGACGGCGAAGGCAATGACTGACAGGCGCGAAATCGGCCCGGGCGAGCGGATCAGCCGCCAGCGCGAGCGCTATACGCGCATGGTGTCGATCGGCTGCGGGGTATTTGGCGGCGTGCTGGGTGGCGTGATCGGCGCCGCTGTCGCCAAAGGCCACGCCACCACCAATGGCTGGTTTGATCCCACCAAGCTGACGTTGAGCGCCCCCGTCGCCATCCTGCTGGCGCTGGGGTTCATCATTGGGCTGGTCGGGCTGCCGCTCTACATGTTCGGCCAGGTCGACGAGCTGAAGGTCCGGCGCAATCTGGAGGCGATGACGGCGGGATTGTTCGCGGTGCTGGGCGGTTATCCGGCCTGGCAATTGCTCGCGGCGGGCGGCTTGCTGCCACAGCCCAGCCCGATTGGCATCTTCAGCCTGGGCTATGTCGGCATGATCGCCGCCTTCGTTATCGGAAAGTTGAGGGGTTAGGGCGACATCACCGTCGTGCCTGGTCCACACCATTCAAGGGAAGGAGATGATATGATCAAGCGTTTGTTGAACGCCACGGCCGCCTGCGCGCTGCTGCTGGCTGGCCCCGCCTTGGCCCAGACTGCACCCACCCCCGCACCCGCACCCGCGCCTGCCCCCGCCAAGACGGTCGATGCCGATCCCGCCTTGTGGGTGGTGAAGGACAAGGACACCACCATCTATCTGTTCGGCACCATCCATGTGCTGAAGCCGGGGCTGAGCTGGTTTGACGAAGCGGTGAAGACCGCGTTCGACAAATCGGACCAGCTCGTCCTCGAAATCACGCTGCCAACCGATCAGGCCGAGACCCAGGCGATCGTCAAGCCGCTGGCAATCGATACCAGCACGACGCTGACCGCCAAAATCCCCGAAAAGGATCGCCCCACTTATGCCGCGGCGCTCACCAAAATGGGCCTGCCCCCTGCCGCGCTTGATCCGCTGCAACCCTGGTTCGCGTCGGTCACCCTGTCGCAAATCCAGTTGCAGCGGGCAGGCTATAGCGCCGACAATGGCGTGGAAAAGTCGCTCGATGCCGCCGCCAAGGCCGAGCACAAGCCGGTCATCGGCCTCGAGACGCTGACGCAGCAGCTGCATTATTTCGCCGATCTGCCCCAGGACGAGCAGATCAAGTTCCTGCTGTCCGGCATCAAGGAACTCGACACGTTCGACGGCACGATCAACGAGATGGTCGATGACTGGGCCAAAGGTCAGCCCGACAAGCTCGCCGAGTTGCTCAACCGCGATTTTGACGCAAGCCCGCTGATCGTGAAGACCTTGCTGACGGATCGCAACGCGCGCTGGGCCGATTGGATCGACCAGCGGCTGAAGCAGCCGGGAACGATCTTCATCGCGGTCGGCGCGGGCCATCTGGCGGGGCCCAACAGCGTCCAGGCCCAGCTGGAGGCCAAATATCACGTCAAGGCGCAGCGGATCGCTTATTGATCCCGCGCACGCCCTCTTGGCGAGCGATTGCCCCCGCGCTCGCCCTGCTTGCAGCGGCCTTGACCCCCGCTGCCTGCAACCGGCCGCGCCCTTCCCCGGCGCGGCCGGCGTTGTTTGTGGTGCGTGATGCCGATACCACGATCTGGCTGTTCGGGACGATCCACGCCCTGCCCGATGGCGTCGATTGGCAGACGCCCCCCATCCGGGCGGCACTTGCCCAGGCCGATACGCTCGTCACCGAAATATCCGATGCCGAGTTTCGCGGCAGCGGCAATGATTTTGATGCAATGGCGCGGCTCGACCCGCCCGTGCCCGCACAGGACCGCGTTGCCCCCGGCAATCGCCCCGCGCTGGCGCGCGCCCTGGCAGCGGCGGGCGTGACCGATGATCAAGCCGCCCGTCTCAAAACCTGGGCGCTGGCGGTGTTGCTTGGCACCGCAAGCGCGAAAAGCGCCGATGCCCGGCGCGATAATGCCCCCGAAGCCGTGCTTGCCGATCAGGCGCGGGCCGCCGGCAAGCCACAGCGCGCGCTGGAAACCGTTGATGGTCAGCTCGCGCTGTTCGATGGCCTGGCCGAGCCCGACCAGCGCACGCTGCTTGCCGCGACGCTCACCGAACTGGCTAACCCGGTGCGCGGCTATGCCGCCACCCGGAGCGCCTGGGAAGCGGGCGACCTTCATCGCCTCAACGCCGCGCTCGCCCCCACCTTCGGCGACCAGCCCCGGCTTGCCGAACGGCTGATCACGGCGCGCAACCGTCGCTGGGCGGAATGGATCGCAGCGCGCCTGCAGCGTCCGGGCCGCGTGTTCATTGCGGTGGGCGCCGGGCATCTGGTCGGCGCGCACTCGGTTCTCGCCATGCTGCAGCGCCGGGGGTTCGCCGTCAGCCGTATCGAATAATCAAGGAACCCGGCCCCGCGCCCACGCATTTTCGCCCCTACCCAACAAGGCGAACACGGCAATGGCGGCGCGGGCATATTGGCAGGGACAGATCAGGCTGGCGCTCGTCTCGATCCCGGTTGAGGTCTATACGGCGACACGATCGGGCGCCGCGATCAGCTTTCGCCAAATCCACGAGCCGAGCGGCAAGCCGATCCATTATGAAAAGGTCGTGACCGGCATCGGCCCCGTCGACCCTGCCGAAATTCACAAGGGTTTCGAATATGAAAAGGGCAGTTACGTCCTGCTCGACGATGACGAGATCGACGCGCTGCGCCTGGAATCGAAACGCACGCTGGAATTGACCCAGTTCGTCGACGCGGGCGAGATTGACCTCATCTATTTCGAAAAGCCCTATTATGTTGTCCCGGCTGACCAGCTCGCCGAAGAAGCCTATGTCGTGCTGCGCGAGGCGATGCGGCGGTCAAAGACTGTCGGTATCGGCCAGCTCGCGATGCGGGGCCGCGAATATGTCGTCAGCCTGAAGCCGTGCGGGCGGGGGATGGTGATGGAAACCCTGCGCTACGCCGATGAATTGCAGCGAGCGCAAAATTATTTCCGCGACATCCCCGATGTCGAGCCTGATGCCGACCTGCTCGACCTGGCGCAGACGTTGATCGCCAAAAAGGCGGCGGCGTTCGATCCCGGCAAGTTCCGCGACCATTATGTCGATGCGTTGCGCGACCTGGTCCAGCGCAAGCTGAAGGCCAAGGGCCGCAAGATTGTCGATACCCAAGACGAAAGCGCCGCGCCGCGCGGCACCAATGTCGTCGATCTGATGGCGGCGCTCAAGAAATCGCTCGACCGCGCGCCTGAGGCTGCCCCGGCGCCGCGTGCCCGGCGCAAACGGGCGTGAGGTGATGGGTGTGGCTATTCCGTCATTCCGTTCGTGTCGAGCGAAGTCGAGACACGCTCGGAAAAACTCTGTGAGACGTCCCGTCCCTCGACTTCGCTCGGGACGAACGGGATGGGTATCGGTCCGTTAAGACCCCCATGCCCCACCCCCAAACGCTCGCCGACTATAACGCCAAGCGCGATTTTGCGCGCACGCCCGAGC